>NZ_JBEXCV010000090.1:0-37962 GCF_040605455.1 Embleya sp. NPDC005575
GGGCCGCGGGCCGGACGGTACCGGCCGGCCCCGGCGCAAGGTGGGACCGGTGCGCTGCCGGGTCTGCGCGCGGGCGCTCCAGGACGCCGCCGAGCGCAAGATCGGCCGCTGCCTGGACTGCCCCTCGGATGTCGACGAGTTCCTGTTCGAGCAGTTGCGCGAGTGGCGGCTGGGTCGGGCGCGGGAGCAGAGCCAGCCCGCGTTCGTCATCTTCACCGACGCGACGCTGACCGCGATCGCGGAGACCCGCCCGCTCAACGAGCGCCAACTGGCCGCGATCCCCGGGGTGAGCCGAACCAAGCTGGAGCGGTTCGGTGACGACGTGCTCGCGCTGTGTGCCGGTCACGACCTCGCATTCGAGCCCGCACCGGACGAGGTCGGGCACATCCCGGAGGACGAGGATGCTCCTGACGGGGTGTGAGTTGCGAGGGGTTTCCCTCAAGTGACGAGGGCCATGCAATAAATCGTTTGCGTCTCGCTCCAAACCGCATCTACGCTCACGAGCACGGTCGGAACGTTCGACCGTGCTCGCCCTTGAAACTTGGTAGCGCCCCTGTGGTGTTGCCCCGAAACCCTCTCGAAAGGAGGTGAACGTCGTGATTACCAGGAACTTGAAAGCCCAGCGTCAGGCGTTCGCCGCCGCTTCGGTCGTGGTGTCGGTGGGCTCCGCCAAGCTGTCGCATGCCGATCTCTCCCTGCCCAAGTCCGGCCTGGCCGGGCTCCCCGTGGTGCTGTCCTATGCCGGGACCGATGCCCTGATCACCGCCTCCGCGCGACTGCGCGGCAACGGCAGTGATGTGTCCGCAGCAGCGGGTGCCTCAGGTCTCGTCGGTCTGGCGGTCGGCGCCGAGGGTCCGTGGCAAGGCGAGCAGGCAGCTATGACGCGTCGCAGCGAGCGACCGTCGAGCGCGGCGGCCTGCGAGCAGGCGCAGAAGCAGGAATCGCAGCAGGCCAATGGCATGACCATGGCCGGTTTTGCCGGTAACAACGGGTATCCGTCCTGGAGGAACAGGACCTGACGAGACGTCAGGTCGGCACCCTCCAGGGCCGCGGAATCCCGAACACCGGGATCCGCGGCCCTTGTCTTTTGTCGGCTGTCAGCAGCACCGAGTAGCGACCACCGGGGACACGAGTCCCACGAATCACAGGAGCACCACGTGCCCCACGTCAAACCCCCCGCACCCGGCAGCACAGCCACAGCGACATCGGAGGTAGACCTGATGACCCTCACCGCTTTCGAGGACGTCGAGCAGCTCGAGTCGACGATCCCCTGCCGTTCCTACGACCCGGAGGTCTTCTTCGCCGAGTCCCCCGAGGACGTCGAGTACGCGAAGGCCCTCTGCCGTGAGTGCCCCGTGCGCGAGATGTGCCTCCAGGGTGCGCTCGAGCGCCGCGAGCCCTGGGGCGTCTGGGGTGGCGAGCTCTTCGTGCAGGGCGTCGTCGTTGCCCGCAAGCGTCCCCGTGGCCGTCCGCGCAAGACGGAGGTCGCCGCGTGACCCCGCCCGCAGGACCCCGACGCACGAGCACCCGACGCACCACGTACGCGCAGGAACCCATGAAGCACATCCACGACACGAACGCCGTTTTGCCCAATGACAGGAGCAGGGAGTTGCATCTCATCAATGAAGCCCTCGCGAGGGCTCAGATGGATCAACAGCTCCGTGAAGCGGAGCTCCAACGCAGGGCGTACCACGTCCGGATGGCGCGCAGGATGCGTCGTCGGGCGGAGGTCGCCTCCATGCGGGCGCGCCGGGCCCTCGCCATCGCGGTGATGTAGCAAGGCCGGTGCGCAGCACGCCGAAGGGCGGGCATTCCCCGAGGGGAGTGCCCGCCCTTCGGCGGTTCGCGGGCGGCTAACGCCCGCCGGCGTCGCCGGAGTTCCCGATCTCGTCGATCTCCTCGACCTCTTCGGCGTCCTCGATGGAGAAGTCGAACTCCTCTGCCTCGAAGTCCTCGTCGGCGAAGCCGGGCAACCACGCGGCCAGTTCCTCGCGGAACGGCGCGGTCGCGCCGAGCTGACACAGCACGCCGATCGTGCTCAGTGTGACCCGGTGGATCAGCAGGTAACTCGGCGGCAGATTCAGCTGACGGGCCAGCGCGGACGCGGGATTGCGCGGGTCGCCGACCCGCGCGCCCTGCTCGCGCATCCAGGCCCGGGTGAAGGTGAACTCCTCGGCCTCGGCCGGATCCAGGAACGGCAGCAGGTAGTCCAGGACTTCGGCCGCGTCCAGCCGGATCGACGGCTTGACGAAGCCCTCGGTGCGCAACACCTGCATCACGCTCTCCGCATCGCCGTCGAGCGCGAGTCGAAAAGCCCGGCCGATCGGCTCGGGCAGCCCCTCGGGCAGCCGGTTGACCGTGCCGAAGTCCAGGACGCCCAACCGCCCGTCGGCGAGCAGACGGAAGTTGCCCGGGTGCGAGTCGGCGTGCAGCATGCCGGTGCGCGCGGGGCCGGAGAACAGGAAGCGGCTGAGCATGTGCCCGGCCCGGTCGCGCTCCTCCTGGCTGCCCTTGTCGATCACCTGGGACAGCGGCTTGCCGTCCATCCACTCGGTGATCAGCACCCGCTCGCTCTGGTGCACGACGTGCGGCACGAAGATGTCCGGGTCGCCGTCGAATTCCACGGCGTGCGCGGTCTGCGCCTCCGCCTCGAGCTGGTAGTCCAGCTCCTCGGCGACCCGGGCCTTGAGCTCGGCGATCAGCGGCTTGACGTCGATGCCCGGGATCAGCGCGCCGGCGAAGCGTGCGACGTGCCCGAGCTGATTGAGGTCGGAGATCAGCGCGTCGCCGGCCCCGGGATACTGGATCTTGACCGCGACGGTGCGCCCGTCGTGCCAGACCGCCCGGTGCACCTGGCCGATCGAGGCGGCCGCGGCGGGGGTCTCGGAGAACTCCTCGAACAGTGAGCGCCAGTCGCCGCCGAGATTGTCGGCGAGCGCCTTGTGCACGGTACGCGCCGGCATCGGCGGCGCCGCGTCCTGGAGTTTGGTCAGCGCCGAGCGGTAGGGCCCGGCCACCTCCTCGGGCAGCGCGGCCTCGAACACCGACAGGGCCTGCCCGAGCTTCATCGCGCCGCCCTTCAACTCGCCGAGCACCTTGAAGAGTTGTTGCGCGGTGCGCTGCTGGAGTTCGGCGGCGACGATCTCGGCCGGTCTGCCGCCGATGCGCTTGCCCAGGCCCAGTGTCGCCCGACCGGCCACCCCCAACGGGAGGGACGCGAGCTTGGCGGTGCGGGTCACGGCCCTACGCGGAAGATCGCTCACGCGACCCATTGTGTCCGACTCGGCGCCCCGGCATGTGTGACGGACCCCACCTCTTGCGCCGGGTGGGTGGCCCGGCAGTCACAGCGGGCATGCGGCGACCAGCTCCGGCGTCGAGTCAGGCCGTCCGGAAGCTCGATCTCCACGGTGCCGTCCACGGTCGTGGGCAGCGCGCCGTCGAGGAAGGTGAGCACCTGTAGGGCCGCCCGGGCGGCGACCTCGGTGGCGAGCACCACGTCGCACGGAGCCTCGCCGGGCGCGGGCGCCGCCGCGAGCTGGGCGAGCAGGCGCGGCCAGCCGGGATCGCGGTCGGCGCGGGCCAGATCCAGGCAGCGCCCGCACGCCGACCGCCCCACCAGCACGAACGGCCCGATCACCCCGGTCGTCTCACGGATGTCCGCGTACAGATGCGGCACCCGCTGCCGGACCAACCGGGCGCCCGGTGCCGGATCCGGGCGGCCCTCCGGCACGAGTACCGCGACGTCGGGGGTGCCGCGTCCGGCGGGCAGCGCACATCGCACCCCCGGAGCCAGTCGGCGCAGCGCGGCTCGCACCGTGGTCTCCCGGCGCGGGCGCTCCTCGTCCCAGCCGAACGCCACCGGTCCGGCATCGCCCGGGCGCACCGGCCGACGGTCCGCGGGCACCACGTGGCCCACCCCGGCGGCGGCCAGCAGCCCGGCCACCGCCGCGCCCACCCGGCCGGCGCCGTGCACCGTCACCACCGCCCGGGCACGTCGGTCCAGAGCGGCCAGACCCGCGTCGCCGCTGCCGTGCACGAGGGCGAGCGAGGTCAGGTCGGGACCCAGCCGGGCCCGCTCGCGGGGCAGCGCGGGCACCGGGGTGGGCCGCCCGGAGGCGTCCTCCAGGACCCCCTCGCGGGCCAGCAGGTCGAGCACCGCCTCGGCGTGCGCCCGGCCCAGCCCCACCCGTTCGGCCAGCTCCCAGGTCCGATTCAGGTCGCGGGTGCCGTCCAATTGCTCGACGAAGCGCGTCGTGGTCGGATCCAGCCCGCCGAGCAACACCGCCCGATGCGGATCCAGGCCCAATTGCAGGGTCTGCCGATCGCGCCACAACCGACGCAGGGCGGGCTTGAGGAGCGGTCGCACGGGCGGCCTCCGAGGAGCGGTACATCGGGAACGGGAATGAACGGTGACCGAGATCCGCGGGACGACTCGGCCGGCCCCAGCGTGCCCGGCTGTGGATCGTCGGGTATTTCGTCGTCCACAGGCGGCGTATGAATATGCTATTTGGAAATATTAGGCCGAGAAGAATGGAATGGGAGCTATCACACGAATAGTGCTTATGCCCGCGCTGCGGCGCGCGACCGGGCGACGTCGAATATCCCCGGCCGGCCCGAAGCGGGGGCGCCCTGTCGGTGCGGTCGGTTAACGTCCTGGTTGTGGTCGCGGATCCCGGGGCCGGACACGACATGCTGTCCGGAGCCTCCTATCAGGGTGCCGTCGAGGTGCGTCGCAGCGCCCGACGGAAACGAACCGTGTCGGCCTACCGGGACGGGGACCGGACCGTGGTCCTGCTCCCCGGCCGGATGACGCGGACGGAGGAGAAACGCTGGGTCGGCGTGATGCTTGAGCGTCTGGCCGCCCAGGAGCGCCGCCGACGGCCCAGCGACGAGGACCTCGCCGCCCGGGCCCGGGAGCTCTCCGCCCGCTATCTGGACGGACGCGCGGAGCCGGCGAGCGTGCGTTGGGTGGGCAACCAGAACACCCGTTGGGGTTCGTGTACGCCGATCGACGGCACTATTCGACTCTCCACTCGGCTGCGCGGCATGCCGACCTATGTCGTCGACTATGTATTGCTGCACGAACTCGCGCATTTGCTGGTGCCCGGTCACGGGCCGCGCTTTTGGACCCTGCTCGCCGCATATCCACGCACCGAACGCGCACGGGGATATCTGGAGGGTGTCGCGGCCACGAGCGGCCTGGCGATGAGTGACGACACGGACGATGTGGAATCCGCGGCCGACACCCGGGAGGCGGCGCGGCCCGACCCGCAGCCGACCACCCGCGGACGAGGCGCCGCGCCGGGCGCGCGTACTTCCCGCAAGGGCACCGCGGCTGCGGACGGTACGCGCGTCGGGACTACGCGCGATCGCACCGGCGGCAAGCCCCGCAGCTGACCCGGATCCGGCCTTCGGGAGTCGTCGCGGCGCCGGATTCGGGCGTATAGCGTGAGGCGCGTACGCAGCCGGGAACCGGTCGAGGGGAATCGCTCGTCGGCGCTACGAGAGCGCCGACGAGCTTTGTGCCGTACCCGGACCGGGGCGGATCCGATGTTGTAGCGTGCCGAGCGCGGCGGGGACCCAGGTGGTGGGCGCCCGCACCGCCGGTGGCGGAGAAGCGGGGAAGGGAGCCACACAGTGGTCGAGTTCAGGAAGGGACAGAAGTCGAAGCTGTCCGACCTGACCGCGGGGACCGATCTGTATGTCGGGGTGCAACTGGACAGCCCCGGGCTGACGTTCGACATCGCGTGCTTCGGGTTGGACGCGGGCGAACGGTTGTCCGACGATCGGTACTTCATCTTCTTCAACCAGCCCAAGTCGCCCGAGGAGTCGATCCAGCTCCTGGGCGCGCAGGCCGGTGACACCGAGTCCTTCCGGGTGACGCTCGACCGGGTCCCGCCGAACGTCAACAAGCTCGCGTTCACCGCGACCGTGGACGGCGACGGCGTGATGTCCCAGGTCGCCTCCGGCTACCTGCGGATAGTCGCGGGCGGCCAGGAGGTCGCGCGCTACTCGTTCACCGGGCGCGAGTTCAGTACCGAGCGTGCCGTGATGATCGCGGACATCTACAAGAAGGACGTCTGGCGCTTCTCCGCCGTCGGACAGGGCTTCGACGGCGGGTTGCGCGCGCTCCTGGAGAACTTCGGCGGCGAGGTCGCCGAGGACGAGCCGGACGAGGCGCCCAAGCCGAACCCGGTGCCCTCCGGCGCGGCCCCCGGATTCGCCCCGCCGGGCGGCGGCGGGATGCCGCCGCAGCAGCCCGCACCCTCGTTCGGCCCGCCCGGAGGCGGCCCGCCGCCCGCTCCCACCCCCGACTTCGGCCCGCCGCCCGGCGCGCCCCAGCCGGTCGGCGCGATGCCGGGCCATGGTGGTCCGCCGCCCGGCCCGCCGCAGTACAACCAGCCCGGCACGCCGCCGCACGGCGCCCCCGGCGGGTATCCGCCGCCGCCCGGCCCGCCGCAGTACAACCAGCCCCCGGGCACGCCGCCGCACGGCGCGCCGGGAGGCTACCCGCCGCCGCCCGGCCCGCCCGGCCCGGGCGGCTACCCGAACCAGACGCCGCACCAGGGCCACAACCAGGGACACATGGCGCCGCCCGGCATGGGTCAGCCCGGCGGTTACCCGCCGCCGCCCGGCCCCGGCGGCTACCCGGGAGCCGGCGGGCCCGGCCAGATGCAGCCCACGCTCCAGATGCCGGTGCCCGGTGGCCCGCCGCCCGGTATGCAGGGGCCGCCGCCCGGCATGCAGGGCCCACCGCCCGGTATGCAGGGGGTGGGCATCGCCTCGCCCGAGCCCGCCTTCCAGTACGGCATCGAGCAGTACCGCGAGGTGCCCGCCGGCGGTCGCTGGGCCCAGCAGAACGCCAAGATGGTCCGGGTCGACGTCTCCGGTGGCAAGGTGATCGCCCGCCAGGGCGTGATGGTGGCCTACCAGGGCGACGTGAAGTTCAAGTTCCAGGGACAGAGCCTGCGCAGCCGGTACGACAACCGGCAGACCGGCCAGTCGCTCGAACTGATGCGCTGCGAGGGCAACGGCGAGGTGTTCTTCGCCGAGGACGCGGCCCACCTGCACCTGGTCGAACTCCAGGGCAACAAGCTGTTCGTCAACGTGGCCAACGTGCTCGCCTTCGACGAGGGCCTGACCATCGAGCCGGCCCGGGTCGAGGGCGTGGGCATCCCCGGCGGTGCGCTGTTCGCGCAGACCTTCAGCGGTCAGGGCACGGTGGTGGTCAAGACCCAGGGCATCCCGCTGGTGCTCCCGGTCCAGGGGCCGACCTTCGCGGACAGCAACGCGATCGTGGCGTGGACCGACATGGACGTCTCCACCACGACCCAGATGCGGCTGCGCCGGACCGCGTTCCCCGGCCACAGCGGCGAGACGGTCAACCTGCAGTTCCGCTGCCCGCCCGGCGGCAACAACTTCATCGTCGTCCAGCCCTACGAGGTGTGAGGGGAACATGGATCAGCAACTGATCGCCGCGTACGGGCAGACCGCCCCTCAGGCTCGGATGAGCGCACACGGCAACAAGATCTGTCGGGTCAACATCCAGCCCGGCGCGCCGGGGGTGTTGGCCAAGCAGGGCGCGATGATCGCCTACGAGGGCTACATCCGGTTCGCCGGTTACGGCCAGGGTGCGCAGCGCCGGGTGACCAGCGGCATCACCGGCGAGCGCATGCAGCTGATGAGCTGCACCGGCCAGGGCGACGTGTACTTCGCCGACTACGGCGCCGACGTGGCCATCATGCAGCTCAACCCGGGTGAGGGGCTGTCGGTCAACGCGAGCAACATCCTCGCGTTCGACGAGAACCTGGAACACCGGATCAAGATGGTGAGCGGGGTCACCGCGAAGTTCAGCGGCAACGGCCTGTTCAACATGGAACTGTCCGGCCAGGGCTGGGTCGCGATCACCACACGCGGCACGCCGGTCGTGCTCAACCCGTCCGAGCGCGAGACCTACGTCGACCCGGACGCGCTGGTCGCCTGGAGTACCAGCCTCAAGGTCGGCACCAAGCGCTCGATGCGGCTCGGCGGCATCGTCGGGCGAGGCTCCGGCGAGGCGATGCAGGTGTCCTTCAAGGGCAACGGCTTCGTCGTCGTGCAGCCGGCCGAGGACGCCACCGACCGTTTCCACGTGCGCGGCTGACCGCGAGCGAAGGAGGAATATCGTGCAAAGCTCGCTTTTCGGTCACGCACCCGTGCAGACGCCCGAGCGGTTCAGTCTGCAGAACGCGCACATGCTCAAGGTCCAGCTCGGCAACGGACTGCCGGACCACTGCCTGGCCCGGGTCGGCTCGATGGTCGCCTACCAGGGCGCGATCGACTTCGACGGGAACATGCGCTCCGGCGCCGAGCAGCAGGCCGCTGCGGCGACCGGCGAACAGCTCAACCTGATGCGTGCCCACGGCACGGGCACCATGTGGCTGGCCAACATGGCCCAGTCGATACACGTGCTCGACCTCGACTTCGAGGGCCTGACCGTGGACGGGCAGTACGTCCTGGCCCTGGACAGCACGCTCAGCTGGAACGTGGTCGCGATCGAGAGCGCGCAGTCGGTCGCCGGTGCCGGTTCCTACAACCTGGACATCAGCGGCAACGGCAAGATCGCGCTGATGACCTCCGGCAAGCCGCTGATCATGCGGGTCGGCCACGGCGCCGAGGTGTTCGCGGACGCCGACGCGGTGATCGCGTGGAGCACCCGGCTGTCGATCAGCATGCAGGCGCAGACCAACTCGGCGCGGATCTACCGGCGCCGTCGGGGCACCGGCGAGGGCTGGAACATGGCCTTCATGGGCGAGGGCTACGTCGTGGTCCAGCCCAGCGAGATGTTGCCGCCCGTCGAGTTCATCTCGTCCGGCGGTTACCTGGCCAACCGGGGCCTGGGGCAGGACGGCGGCGTCCGGGGCAACACCTGGGGCCAGTAGTCGGCAGCCACACACCCGCCGAGGGGCGCCCGACCGGCGATCGGTCGGGCGCCCCTCGTGGTGCCGGTCGTGCTGTCGCGGCGCTCAGCGCACCGCGCGGGCCCTGGCCACCAGCGCCCGGACCGAGTCGTCCGTCTCGGTGGGCAGCGCGTCGAACGCGAACCATTGCAGGTCCAGCGACTCCTCGCTGATCAGCTCGGTCGAGCCGGGCGGGGCCAGCGCGACGTACTGCACGTCCAGGTGCACCGCGCACGGCGTGTGATGCCGGTCCAGGCCCACCGGCGCGCCTGCGCCGAGCAGGGTCAGCCCGGTGATCCCGGACTCCTCGCGCGCCTCGCGCAGCGCCGCCTCGGCCACCGTGCGGTCCACCGGCTCGCAGTGCCCGCCGGTCTGCAACCACTTGCCGATCTTCGCGTGCAGGGTCAGCAGCACCCGCTCCCGGGCCGCGTCCACGATCACCGCGCTCGCCGTCACGTGCGCTTCGGGACAGGCCTTGAGCATGCCGTCCTCGTGCGCGGCCAGGTGCGCCAGGTAGGCCTGCCGCAGCCGGTCCGCCCGGTCGTCGGGCGCCTCCCACTTCGACAGCACGTCGACCGCGTCGAGCCGTAGGCTCACGCGCCGGATCCCTTCCCGCCGTCCGGGCCCTCCGGCTCGTCGCCGCCTCCGGGCTCGCCGACGGGCTTGTCATCGGTCGGCTTCTCGCCGGTGGACTCCAGCCGGTCCAGGTCCGCGTCCAGCTCGGCGTCGAGACCGGACAGGTCCAGCTCGGCGTGGTGCACGAAGCCGTCCGGGTCGTCCAGGTCGTCGGCGGTCGGCAGCAGGTCGGGGTGCTGCCACACCGCGTCCCGGCCGTCGACCCCGCGCGCGTCCGCGAGCGAGGCCCACAGGCGCGCCGCGTCGCGCAGCCGGCGCGGGCGCAGCTCCAGGCCGACCAGCGTGGCGAACGTCTGCTCGGCCGGGCCGCCGGTGGCACGCCGACGACGCAGCGTCTCGCGCAGCGCGCCCGCCGAGGGCAGCCGGGGCTCGGCGGCGCTGTGCACGACCGCGTCCACCCAGCCCTCCACGAGCGCCAGCGCCGTCTCCAGACGCGACAACGCGGTCTTTTGCTCCGGCGTCTCCTCGGGCTCGAACAGACCCTGCGAGAAGGCTTCCTGGAGCGCCTCGGGGTTGCTCGGGTCGATCCGCCCCGCGGCCTCCTCCAGCCGGCTCATGTCCACCTTGATGCCCCGCGCGTACGCCTCCACCGCGCCGAACAGGTGTTGCCGCAGCCACGGTACGTGCGCGAACAGCCGCTGGTGCGCCGCCTCGCGCAGAGCCAGATACAGCCGGACCTCGTCCTGCGGCACCGACAGACCCTCGCCGAACGCGGTCAGGTTGGCCGGCAACAGGGCGGCCTTGCCCGCGGGCCCGATCGGCAGCCCGACGTCGGTCGAACCGACCACCTCGCCGGCCAGCGCGCCCAGCGCCTGCCCGACCTGGGCGCCGAACATCGCGCCGCCCATGCCGCGCATCATGCCGAGCAGCGGCCCGGCCATGCTCTGCATCTCCTCGGGCATCATCTCGCCCATGGCCGCGACCACCCGGGTCGCCAGCGGCTCGACCAGCGCGCGCCACTGCGGCAGCGTCGCCTCGATCCACTCGGAGCGACTCCAGGCCGCGGTGGTGCTCACCCCCGAGGGCAGCGAGGTGGCCTCGTCCAGCCACAGCTCGGCCAGCCGCACGGCCTCCTCGACGCCCCCGCGCTCGACCGCGCCGATCGACGCGTCGCCCTGCTGGGCCACGGTCTGCCGGGCGATGTCCCGGGCCAAGTCCCAGTTGACCGGGCCGCCCTCGTAGGACAGCAGCTTGCCCAGTTGCTGGAACGCGGCGCCCAGATCGGCCTGGTTCATCTGCCCGAACAGCGCACCGAACGGATTGTTGGGGTCGCCGGCCGCGCCGAAGCCGAACGGGTCGCCCGGATTCGAGCCGCCGGAACCGCCGCCGGGGCGGTTGGGATCGTCGTCGCCCGAGGGCTTGCCGAAGCCGAAGGGGAAGTCAGCCATGGTTGGGCCCCTCTACGTTTTCCACATGTGCGGTGCCCTCGGGCCCGACCACTCGATGCTGACTCACGGTTACCTCGTCTCGCTCGGCCTGCCCGCCGTCCCGGCCGGAGGCAACGCCGCAGGAGCGCCGAATCGCGCCTGGCGTGAAGATCACAACAACACCTCCGGCAGGATGGATCGCGGACACTGACAGGAAAGGCAAGCAGTCGCGCGTACCTTTCTTGACGAACCGCTCGTACCAAACTAACCACGGGAGACCGCCAGTGAGTTCCCAGCCCCCACGCGTTCGCTCTGGGCGGAGCGGGCGGGAGAGCACGAGCGATGGCCCCGGGACCGATGCCCCGGAGAACGCTCCGGAGCCCAATGCCTCGGCCTCGGACCAGCCCTCGGACAAGAGTGTGCCCAAGGTGCGCCCGGTCGTCGCGGTCACCGGCGCCGCGTCCGGGCTCGGTCATCGCGTCGCCTCGCTTCTGGCCGCGAACGACCAGGTCAAACGCCTGATCGCGATCGACGAAAGGCGCGGTGAGATTCCCGGCGCACAGTGGCGGATCATGGACGTCCGCGATCCGGCGCTGGCCGGTCGGCTGGAGGGCGTGGACGTGGTGGTGCACCTCGCGCTCGACATGTCGCTCGACTCCGAGGCCCGCGCTCGCGGCGCGCGCAACGTGCGCGGCACCCAGACCGTACTGACCGCCGCCGCCGCGGCCCGGGTGCCCCGGGTCGTGCTGTGCACCTCGGCGATGGTCTACGGCGCGTTGCCCGACAACGCCGTACCGCTCGCCGAGGACGCGCCGCTGCGCGCGACGGCGGACGCCTCGCTGGTCGGCGACCTGCTGGAGATCGAGGAACTGGCCGAGCGCACCCCGCGCGCCCACCCGCACGTCAAGGTCACCGTGGTGCGCCCGGCGACCCTGGTCGGCGGGCCCGAGGCGGACAGCGTGATGACCCGGCACTTCGAGGCGCCCCGGCTGCTGGTGGTCTCCGGCGGGCAGCCCCGCTGGCAGTTCTGCCACCTGGACGACCTCGCCTCCGCACTCGAGTTCGCCGCGCTGGGCCGAGTCGAGGGTGTGGTCACCGTCGGCTCGGAAGGCTGGCTGGGGCAGGAGGAGATCGAGGAACTGTCCGGGATGCGCCGGATGGAGCTGCCCGCGTCGCTGGCGCTGGGCACCGCCGAACGGCTGCACCGGCTGGGCATCACCCCCGCCCCGGCGGGCGACCTCGCATACACGATGCACGGCTGGGTGGTCTCCTCCGAGCGGCTGCGCGCGGCGGGCTGGCGTCCGGCGTGGACCAACGAGGCGGCGTTCGCGGTGCTTCTGGAGGACGTCGACGGGCGGCATGCGCTCGTGGCCCGCCGACTCGGCCGCAAGGACGCCACCACGCTCGGTGCGGCGGGTGCGACCGTGGCCCTGGTGGGCACGGCCGCGATCGTGCGCAAGGTCCGGCGCAGGCGCCGCGGCTTCTGAGACGCCGTCCGCGAGTGCCCGGCGAGAGGCAGGCACTCGCGGACCCGCGCGCCCCTGCGCACTCGCGGACTCGCCCGAAAAGGGGGACCGGGATGGCCGGTGCCGGTTCGCCGCGCGCGATACTGCCCGGTATGGACGTCATCCGCATCGCCGAGATCCGCGACACGCCGTTGTCCGTCGACGAGGTTTTCGCCGCCGTCGGCGACCCGTCCGCGGGTGGCACGGACCTGTTCGTCGGTACGGTCCGTAACGCCGACAGCGGGCGCTCGGTCACCGCGCTCGAGTACTCCGCACATCCCTCGGCGCAGGCCGAGCTGCGTCGGGTGATGGAGAAGATCGCGGCCGATCTGCCCGTGCGGGCGATGGCGGCGGTGCACCGGGTCGGCCGGCTGGAGATCGGCGACCTCGCCGTCGTGGTCGCCGTCTCGTGCCCACACCGCGCGGAGGCTTTCACCGCGTGCCGGCGGCTGATCGACGAGCTCAAGCACGAGGTGCCGATCTGGAAGCTCCAACACTTCGTGGACGGCGACTCGGACTGGGTCGGCGCCTGCTGAGATCGACCCCAACGGGCACGCGGCGCCCACCCGTCACCGGAGTCACACCCGACTCGGAGCCGCAGAAATGCACCATTACCACCACATACATATGATTTAAGCCGTCAGTCTCCCCCTCCCGTGGACGGAGTACGTCATGGCGTCTGTCGCATGGTGGTGGGCCATCCCGGGGGTGGCGCTCGTGATCGCGGTGAGCTGGGCCGCGTGGACCTGCCGGTCGTTTCGGACGCCGAGCATGCACGATTCGATGTCCGCCTTCGCGGAATGGAGCGCGGCCCTGGACCGGGTCCGCACGGCGACCCCGGTCCGGCCCGAACCCGCCCCCGACGCCACCGCCGAACCGGTCCCGGAACCGGGCTTCGAAAGCCCGTGACGGCCCGGCCCGCACCGGGAAATCCCGGGTGCCGTAGGGTCGGGCGCATGTCGCGCCGCACCGCCACACTGGTCGTCTCGGGGCTGTTGCTGCTGGCCCTGGCCTGCGCCGTCCTGTTCGCGCCGGTGCCCTACGCCGAGCTGAGCCCCGGGCCCACGTACAACACGCTCGGTGACGAAGGCGGCAAGCCGGTCATCGAGGTCTCGGGTCACGAGACGTATCCCACGAGCGGTCACCTGAACATGACCACCGTGTCGGTGACCAACAAGTCCTACGACATGCCGCTGCTCGACGCGCTCGCCGGCTGGGTCAAGGGCGACGCGGATGTCGTGCTCAAGAAGTCGCTGTACCCCGACGACAAGTCCGCGGCCGAGGTCGAGCGGGAGAACGCCGAGGAGTTCAGCTCGTCGCAGGAGCACGCCAAGGTGGCGGCCTTCGCGGCGCTCGGTATCCCGATCGAGAAGCAGGTGATCGTGGCCACGGTGGCCAAGGACGCGCCCGCGCTCGGCAAGCTGCACGCCGGCGACATCATCCTGGCCGTGGACGGCAAGCCGATCACCAAGACCGAGGAGGTCGCCGCGGCGATCACCAAGCACCGGGCCGGCGAGAGCGTCACGCTCACCGTCGACCCCGCGGATGCCCGCGGCACCCGGCGTGACGTGCAGGTGGTCACCGGGAAGGCCGAGGACGACGGCCGGGCCCTGGTCGGCATCACGCCGGGCATCCTGCCCAAGTTCCCGTTCAAGGTGGAGATCCACCTGGAGGACGTCGGCGGCCCGAGCGCGGGGATGATGTTCGCGCTCGGCATCGTGGACAAGCTCAGCCCCGGCGACCTGACCGGCGGCAAGTTCGTGGCCGGCACCGGCACCATCGACGACGAGGGCAAGGTCGGTGCGATCGGCGGCATCCAGATGAAGACCATCGGGGCCCGCCGGCAGGGCGCCAAGTACTTCCTCACGCCCAAGGCCAACTGCGCCGCCGCCGCGCAGACCAAGCCGGGCGGGCTGACCCTGGTCCAGGTGGAGACGCTGGACGACGCACTCAAGGCGCTGGAGACGATCCGCACCGGCCAGGGCACGTTGACGGAATGTCATGCGTGACCGGTGCGGACCCCGAGGGCGACGAGGACTAGTCCTCGTCGCCCTCGCCGAACGTGGCCAGCAGCGCCTCGGCCAGCCCCGGCACCAGATCCGCGCCGGAGAGCACCTCGGAGTCGTCGTCCTTGTCCCGCAGCCGCACGGCCGACTCGCGCGAGCCGTCGCGCAGCACCCCGACGGCGAGGCGGACCTCCTGACGCTGCGGGTGCGACGCGACCCACTCGTGGATCTCGCGATCACTGCCCACCGCGGGCATGGTCGCCTCCGCGGACGGCGGCAACATCAGCCGCTCGACCACCAGCGCGCAACCGAGCACGGCCTCGGGCCAGGCGATACTCGCCAGGAATTCGTCGATCGCGACGTTCTCGGGGACTTCCTCCTGCTCGATCGGAGTGAGGGTGTCGATGGGCGCGTCACGGTCGGCGGACAAGCCGAGCTGCGCCGCGAGGTCGGGTTCGGTACGGGCCAATTCCGCGGTGTCCACGAGCGCGTAGAGGCGGGCCTGCTGGTCCCAGCCGTACGCCGCCACGTGGCGTTCGATCTCGACGAGGGCCTGGGTGAGTGCAACGGTCATGACCCCATCTTCCCGTCTTCCCCGCACGGCGGATCACGAGCCTGTATCGGCCGTGTCGGTCGGGAACCACGTCCTGTCTCGGTAAGTTGACCCATCGAGCGCCGACCGGGCGCGTCCAAGGTAATGATCGAGGTGCGCACCCTTGGTTTTTCAGATGCCCGAACGAGGCGGCTCAGGTGGCCGTCGGATCAGAATGGGAGCTCCGTCCCGCAGGTCCAGAACACTGCTCCTGACGCTGGCCATCCTCGTGGTGATCGTTGTCGCGTGGGTGCTGTTCGCGAATTTCTGGACGGATTGGCTCTGGTACAAGTCGGTCGGCTACGGAAACGTATTCACGACCAAGTTGTGGACGCGCATCGGGTTGTTCCTGGTGTTCGGTCTGCTCATGGCCGTGGCCGTCGGCGCCAACGTGTATGTCGCCTATCGACTGCGACCCGCGTTCCGGGGGATGTCGCTGGAGCAGCAGAGTCTCGACCGCTACCGGTCGGCCATCACCCCGTTCCGCACGTGGTTGCTGATCGGCCTCTCGGTGGTCATCGGCATCATCGCGGGCACCTCGGCGTCGGGGCAGTGGAAGACGTGGCTGCAGTTCGTGAACGGCGTCTCGTTCGGAACCAAGGACCCGCAGTTCCACAAGGATGTGTCGTTCTATGCGTTCGACCTGCCGTTCTATCGATTCCTGATCAATTTCGCGTTCGTCGCGGTCGTCGTCGGCCTCGTCCTCGCGGTGATCACGCACTACCTCTACGGCGGGCTTCGGGTCCAGAGTCCGGGGTCGCGGGCGACGCCGGCCGCACAGGCGCATCTTTCGCTGCTGCTCGGCCTTTTCGTGTTGTTCAAGGCCGTCGCGTACTGGCTGGACCGCTATTCGCTCGCGGTCTCGTCCGGTGATTTCAAGCAGGCCTCGCAATTTACCGGTCTGCGCTACACCGACGCGCACGCGGTATTGCCGGCCAAGACGATCCTGTTCATCGTCGCGCTGATCTGCGCGACGCTGTTCTTCGTCAACGTCTTCCGCCGCACCTGGGCACTGCCGATCATCGGCTTCGGCCTGATGGTGCTGTCCGCCGTGCTCATCGGTGGGCTGTACCCGGCGATCGTCGAGCGCTTCCAGGTCAAGCCGAACCAGCAGGCCAAGGAAGCCAAGTACATCGAGCGCAACATCGCGGCGACGCGGGACGCGTACGGCATCGACGACGTCAAGCCCGAGGCGTACGCGGGCAACGTCGACGCCCGGCCCGAACTCAAGGACGAGGCGTCCACCACGGCCAGTATTCGGCTGCTCGACCCGAACATCGTCTCCCCGACGTTCAACGTGCTGCAGCAACTGCGGCAGTACTACGGTTTCCCGGCGACTCTCGACGTCGATCGCTACATGATCGACGGGAAGATGCAGGACACCGTCATCGCGCTGCGCGAGTTGAACCCGAAGGGCAACCAGAGCCACAACTGGGTCAACGACCACACCAAGTACACCCACGGGTATGGCGTGGTCGGGGCCGAGGGCACCGCCCGCGACCCCGAGGGCAAGCCGGTCTTCATCGAGAAGGACATCCGGACCGACGTCCAGGAGAAGACGAGCCCGAGTCCGCTCGGTCCGTATGAACCGCGGATCTATTTCGGCGAGCAGACGACCGAGTACTCCATCGTCGGGGCCCCCAAAAAGGCCGCGGCGACCGAGGTGGACTATCCGCTCGACAACAGCCCGACGGGTCAGCAGACCTATACGTACCAGGGCAAGGGCGGCGTTCCGATCGGCGGCATGTTCAACAAGCTGCTGTACGCGACGAAGTTCCAGGAGGGCAACATCCTGCTCTCCGACTCGATCAACAAGGATTCCCGGATCCTGTACAACCGCACGCCCAAAGAGCGGGTCGAGGCGGTCGCGCCGTGGCTGACCATCGACGGTGACCCGTATCCGGCCGTGATAGACGGCAAGGTGCAGTGGATCGTGGACGCGTACACGACCAGCAACGGTTATCCGTACGCCACCCGCACCACGCTCGGTGACGCCACCGCCGACTCGCTCAACGCCGAGGACCGGGCCCGCGGTGCGGTCGGCAACACGGGCAACGTCAACTACATCCGCAACTCGGTGAAGGCGACCGTCGACGCCTACGACGGCTCGGTCAAGCTCTACCAGTGGGACGAGAAGGACCCGGTCCTCAAGACCTGGATGAAGGCCTTCCCGAACACAGTCAAGAAGAAGACCACGATCCCGCCCACCCTGATGGAGCACCTGCGCTACCCGCAGGACCTGTTCAAGGTGCAGCGCGATCTGCTGACCCGGTACCACGTGACCGACCCGCGGACGTTCTTCAACGGCTCGGACTTCTGGAAGGTCCCGAAGGACCCGACGGGCACCGGGGTCGGCGGAGCCGACCAGCCGCCGTACTACCTGTCCATGAAGCTGCCACCGGCTCCGGGCGATGCCCAGGTACAGCAGGCGAAGAACCAGTCGTTCCAGTTGACGACCACCTTCGTGCCACGAGAACGGCAAAACCTCGCGGCGTTCATGGCGGTCAACTCGGAACCGGGACCGGACTACGGCAAGGTCAGACTGCTCACGCTGCCATCGGCCACGGCGATCAACGGCCCGGACCTGATGCAGAGCCAGTTCAAATCCGACTCGTCCGTGATCGGGCTGTTGAACGTCTTCCAGATCGGCAACTCGAAGGTCGTCTTCGGCAACCTGCTGAGTCTTCCGGTCGGCGGCGGCATCCTCTACGTCGAACCGGTGTACCTCCAGGCCAACGCGGCCGGGTCGTATCCGGTGCTGCAAAAGGTACTGGTGTCGTTCGGCGGGAAGATCGCGCTGCAGAACACGTTGCCGGAGGCGTTGGCGGCGGTGTTCAACGGCGAGACGACACCGGCTCCGCCACCGACGGGGACCACACCCCCGAATACGGGCGGCACCACGCCACCGCCCACCACGGGCGGGACCACGCCGCCGGTCCAGAACCCGACGGTCAAGCAGGCGCTGGACGAGGCCAACCAGGCCCTCAAGGACGCCGACGCGGCGCTGAAGGCCGGTGACTTCGCCAAGTACGGCGAGGCACAGAAGCGCCTCCAGGCGGCCGTGGACCGAGCCCTGGCGGCCGAGCAGACGACGAAGAACCCGGCGGGCACATCGTCGACGCCACCGGCGACCGGAACGCCGGGGGCCTCCACGCCACCCAAGCCGTGATCGCCGGCGCGTGACTTACGAGACGGGCCCGTCCCCTTCGGGGGGCGGGCCCGTCTCGTAATCGATTTGGTGTGCGGCGCCGGGTCACGTAAGCTCAAGGCACAACGCATCGCGGGGTGGAGCAGTTCGGTAGCTCGCTGGGCTCATAACCCAGAGGTCGCAGGTTCAAATCCTGTCCCCGCTACTTGGGAATACGCGAGAGGCCCGGTTCTTCGGAACCGGGCCTCTCGCGTATTTCCGTGCATTCCGTGTTCTCGCTTGGCTCGGCGCGTGGCGACTCGGATGTCGTCCGGTTCGGGGCGTGACCCGACTCGGCGAGTCGGGTGTGGCGCACGGGCTGAGGGCGTGGCGGACGGACTAGAGCGCGATCTGGCGGCGGCGCTTGGCGCGCAGCGGGGCCATCAGGGTGACGCGCGCCAGTCGGTGGGTGCCGCGCGGTTCGTTGCGCGGGACCAGGCTCTGGATGATGGCGGCCGATTCGAGGCTGTTCGCCGTCTCCTGCGTGGAGGCGTGACCAATGAGGGCGAGGTGCCTCTCGAGGCGCTCGCCCACGCCGCTTCGGCCGACGTCCATCGGTGGAACCGGGACTCGACGCGGCATGCTCGGATGGTCCATTCCTGATATGACCACGACGCAGACCGTACCCCATTGGGGGCACGCCGTGACGGCTTCCGGCCCCGTGTCGAGACCCGATCGTGTCCTCGATTGGCCGAGAACCCCGTTGTGGCGTGAACGAACTCCCGGGCAAGTAGGGGTAATTGGCGCCAAAGAGGATTCGACTCGGGATCGGGGTCGGACTGAACAGGTTCACCCCATGGTCTGAATTCGGCCGCTCTCCCGGGCGGTCCGCGCTCCACGGGCGGATCCGCGGGCCCGGCTCGGCGGTCCGGGGCGGTGGCGGAGGGGATTTGCCTGCCCCCCGGGCGCTGCCGTACAGTTGTGTCTACCGACGCGGGGTGGAGCAGCTCGGTAGCTCGCTGGGCTCATAACCCAGAGGTCGCAGGTTCAAATCCTGTCCCCGCTACCACATCGAAGGGCCTGGTCTTTTGACCGGGCCCTTCGTGCATGCCCCGACAAGGTGCGTACCGTGACAATACGCCCGGAGTCGGGCCGTCGTTGCCGAATCGCGACTGCATGGATGTGGCCCGAGATGCCACGATGGACCCATGGGGGCGTGGAAGGGACATCGCGGACGGCGGGGGGACGACCCACCGCCGGAGGCCGACGTCTTCGAAGCGGTGCCGGAAGGCCCCGACACGGTGGTCCTGGACCGCGGTCGGGCAGCCGCCGCGACCGCTCCCGCGCACCCCGACGACTATGCGGTCCTGGTCCCGTTCCGGCCGCGTCGGCGCAGCCCGAGCGGCAGTGTCGAGGGACACGAGGCGCTGGACCGACACGAGGCGGCCGAACTCGAACGACGCTATCGCGAGCGCGCCGGCCGTAGTCCCTCCGCCGCGAACAGTCTCGCGCTGATGTTGCTCGAGCGCGGCGAACAGGACGAAGCCGCCGAGCTGTTGCGTCGGGCCGCGGAGGCGGGACACCGGGGCGCCGCGACCAACCTCGGCGTGCTGATGCACCGTCAGGGGCGGGATGACGCCGCTTCGTTGTGGTGGCACCGGGCGGCCGAGGCGGGCAGTCGGATCGCGGCGTTCTCGCTCGGCGCGCTGCTGCTGGATCAGGCCGACGCGGCGCGTGCGGGCGCCGGCGCGAGCATGGACGCGTACCACGATCTGTCCGGACAGGGCGTCTATTGGCTGCGCAACGCGGCCGAGTCGGGGCATGTGCGGGCCGCGCTCACGCTGGGCGAGTTCTTCGAGTTGACCGGGCGGGCCGGCGCCGAGCGGTGGTATCGCCGGGCGGCCGAGGCGGGACACCCCGAGGCGGCCTACCGGCTCGGCCGGATGGGGCAGGAGCGCGACGACGAACGTGCGGCGTCGACGTGGTTCCTGCGCGCGGCCTCGTGTGGTCATGTGCGGGCAGCGGTACGGCTGGCGATCTCGCTGGAGCGGGCGGGGGACACCGCCGAGGCGATCGGGTGGTACCGGCTCGCGGCCGAGGAGGGGGACGCCGAGGGCGCTCGTGCGCTCGGGTTCCTGTTGCAGGACGCGGGTGACGTCGAGGGCGCGGTGCGGTGGTGGCAGGTCGCCGCGGAAGCCGGTGACGGGACGGCGGCCAACGCGCTCGGGGCGTGGTTCGCCGCCGGCGGGCGATCGAGCGAGGCGGCTCGGTGGTACGAGCGGGCCGCGGCGGCCGGCGAGTGCAACGGGGCGTTCAACCTGGGCCTGTTGCACGCCGAGCACGAGGACGCGCCGGGCGCCGAGCGCTGGTTCCGGATGGCCGCCTACGCGGGTCACGGGGACGCGGCCAACGCGCTGGCGGGTCTGCTCCTGGAGCGTGGGGACGACGAGGAGGCGCGGATATGGTTCGCGCGGGCCGCCGAGGCGGGCAGCGTGGACGGCTCGTACAACCTGGGCATCCTGCACGCGCGGGGCGGTCTCGACGACGCCGCCGAGACGTGCTGGCGGCGGGCAGCGGAGGCCGGGCACGCGGACGCGGCACTGCAGATGGGGCTGTTGCTGGAGCGCCGGGGGGATGCCGAGGGGGCGGCACGCGCCTATGAGACGGCGGCGCGGGCGGATCGGCCGACCGCGGCGTTTCGGCTCGGGGCGATGCTTGCCGACGCGGGGGCGGCCGAGCAGGCGGAGCGCTGGTACGCGGTGGCCGCGGACGCGGGGCATGTGATGGCGACCCTGCGGTGCGGGGTGTTGTGCGCGCGCCGGGGTGAGGACAAGTCGGCGGCGCGGCGGTTCAAGGTCGCGGCCGAGGCGGGCAGCGTGGCCGGAGCGTGGAACCTGGCGCTGCTGCATCTGCGGCACGAGGATCCGGACGGCGCGGAGCCGTGGCTGACGGTGGCCGCGCGTGGTGGGCACGGGCGGGCGGCGCTGCGGTTGGTGGTGTTGGCGCTGCGGCGTGGGGACCTGGCCGATGCGGAGCATTGGTGCGGGCCGGCGGTCGCGCACGGGCCGGCCGATGTCGCGGCCAAGGCGCAGCGGTTGCTGGACGCGTTTCGGGCGGAGTCGCTCGCGAGCTGACGGTTGGCCTGGCTTGGGTGTCCTCAAGCGCCGGACGGGCTGGGTGGCCTTGGTCGGGTGTCCTCAAGCGCCGGACGGGCTGGGTGGCCTTGGTCGGGTGTCCTCAAGCGCCGGACGGGCTGGGTGGCCTTGGTCGGGTGTCCTCAAGCGCCGGACGGGCCGGTTTGGCTGCGCGTGGGCTTGGGGGCTGTGGTGGGTGTGTGGGGGCTCGTTAGGGTTTGGGGGGATGGAGGTGGCGGATGGCGTGGGGCGGGCGGTTGTGGAAGGGGCGGGGTGCCGGGGGCGAGGGCGTTGTCGTGGGGGAGTGGCCCGGCGAGGACGGTTCGCGGGAGGGGGCCGTGCGGTTGGTCGCGTACCTGCGCGGCGTGGTGCAGGCCGGGGACGGTGACGCGGACGCGGTCGCGGCGCGGGTGATGGGGCTGTCCGCCGCCACGCTCGTGCGAATGGATCGGGCCGCTCGGCCGCGGGCGGCTGCGGGGGCGCTCGGCGGCCCGGCTGCGGCCAGGGTGCTGCTGCGTACCCGCCGGCATCCGCTGGCCGCGGCGGTGACGAGCCTGGACGAGAACGGCGGGCTGCGTGAGGAGGCGGTGGTTCGGCTGGCGGCCGAACCCGGGCCGCTGGCCTCGGTCTTCCTGGCGCTGCGGACCGACGACTGGGTGGACTCGGTGCGCGAGCGGGCGTTGGCCGCGCTGCGGTGGCACGACGAGCCGGACGAGGTACGGGCGGTGGTGCCCGTGCTCGACGCGTTGCGCGGGCGGACCCGGTCCAAGGGCGTGTTGCACGCCTATCGGGAGGTGCTGCTCGCCGGGCCGCGCCAAGAAGCCCGAGGCCGCGCGCCGGCCGCCGAGGAGCAACCGAGCGTGCGTCGCCTGGGCATGGAACTGCTGGACGAAGACGCGCTGTTGGCGATCGCGCTGCGGGACTCGGACCATGCCTGCCGGACCGCCGCCGGGCACGCCCTGCTGGCCCGGCTGCGCGGTCGCGACCGGCACCACGTCGCGCTGCGGCTGCTGCGGGTGTCCGATCCCAGGGTGCGCGAGCGGGCGGTCGAAGTGTTGCCGGCCGGGATCGAACCGGCCGTACTCGCGGGCGCGTTGGCGGACCGCTCGGCCAAAGTGCGGGACGCTGCCCGGCGCAGACTGCAGGCCGGTGGTACCGATCCGGCCGCCGCCTACCGGGCCTTCCTGCGCACCGGGCCCTCGCCGGGCATGCTGCTCGGGCTCGCCGAGTGTGGCGAGGACGCGGACTTGGACATCCTGCACGCACACCTGGACGCCGAGCGGTCCGCGTTGCGCCGGGCGGCCCGTGCGGGCGCGGTCCACCTGGTCCGGCGGACCACGCCTTCGTGACGGGTCGGCGCGGGTTCAGCCCTGTTTCCTGCAGTCCGGGCAGACACCGCGGAAGGTGACCTCGACGCCGGAGACGTCGAAGCCGAAGCGCTCCGCCTCGGCGAGTCCGGCGATCGGGTCGCAGTCCGGATGGACGTCGCGGATCGTCCCGCACACGCGGCACACCAGATGCTGGTGCGCGGTGCGGGCGTTGGGGTCGTACCGCTTCGCCCGCCCGTCGGTGCCCACCTCCAGCACCTCGCCGAGCGTGACGAGTTCGTTCAGCGTGTTGTAGACGGTCGCCCGACTGATCTCCGGCAGGCGCTTGCCCGCCCGCGCGTGAACCTCGTCCGCGGTCAGGTGTACGTGGTCGCCGTTCAGGACCTCGGCCACGACGCGACGCTGCGCGGTCAGGCGCCATCCCCGCTCACGCAGTCGTTCCAGAAGGTCGCTCATGTACACGACGATACATGTACCTGGATTGGATCTGGTCTAAATATTCTTCTGGACAAAGTCCAAGCTTGGCTCTAGGTTGAGTGCCGGACGACAGCACGAGCAACGCCAGGGGAGACGCAGACCATGCCGCAGCAGCCGCACACGCTGACCACCGAATCCGGCGCACCGGTGGCCGACAACCAGAACAGCCAGACCGCGGGACCCGGCGGGCCGTTGCTGCTTCAGGACCAGTACCTGATCGAGAAGTTGGCCCGGTTCAACCGGGAGCGCATCCCGGAGCGCGTGGTGCATGCCCGCGGCTCGGGCGCGTTCGGCTACTTCGAGGTCACCGCGGACGTGTCCCGGTTCACCAGGGCGCACTTCCTCGCCGAGCCGGGCCGGCGTACCGAGGTGTTCACCCGCTTCTCCACCGTCGCCGGCAACCTCGGCTCGGCGGACGCGGTGCGCGACCCGCGCGGATTCGCGGTGAAGTTCTATACCGAGGAGGGCAATTACGACCTCGTCGGCAACAACACCCCGGTGTTCTTCATCAAGGACCCACTCAAGTTCCCGGACTTCATCCACACCCAGAAGCGCGACCCGTACACCGGCAGCCAGGAGGCGGACAACGTCTGGGACTTCTGGTCGCACTCACCCGAGGCCATCCACCAGGTCACCTGGCTGTTCGGCGACCGCGGCATCCCCGCGTCGTACCGGCACATGGACGGCTTCTCCTCGCACACCTACCAGTGGGTCAACGCCGAGGGCGAGGCGTTCTGGGTCAAGTACCACTTCAAGACCGACCAGGGCATCCGGAACCTGACCGCCGAGGCCGCGGCGGCCCTCGCGGGTGCCGACGCCGACTCGCACCAGCGCGACCTGCTCACCGCGATCGACGCGGGCGCCGCGCCGTCGTGGACGCTCAAGGTGCAGATCATGCCGGTCGCGGAGGCCGCGACCTACCGGTTCAACCCGTTCGATCTGACCAAGGTGTGGCCGCACGCCGACTACCCGCTGATCGAGGTCGGCCGGCTGGTGCTGGACCGCAACCCGGAGAACGTGTTCGCCGACGTCGAGCAGGCCGCGTTCAACCCGGCCAATTTCGTGCCGGGCATCGGTCCCAGCCCGGACAAGATGCTCCAGGGCCGGCTGTTCGCCTACGCCGACGCGCACCGCTACCGGGTGGGCGTCAACCACACCCGGCTCCCGGTCAACGCGCCGCATGCCACGGTCGCCCACAACCACGGGCGGGACGGCCACATGGCGACCAATCCTGGCGGTCGGGCCAAGAACTACGAGCCGAACAGCTTCGGTGGCCCGTACGAGAGCGGCGTGCCGCTGTGGGCGTCGACCGCGGTGGCCGGCGTCACCGGGACCCACGAGGCCCCCGCGCACGCTCAGGACGACGACTACGTGCAGGCCGGCGACCTGTACCGGCTGATGGCGGCGGACGAGCAGGCCCGGCTGGTGGCCAACATCTCCGGTTTCCTGGCCCAGGTCTCCCGCGACGACATCATCGACCGTGTCGTCGGCCACTTCCGGGCCGCCGACCGGGACTACGGCGACCGCATCGCAGCCGCCGTGAAGGCCCTGCGCGCCTGACGGTCCCCCTGGAACCGCCGCCCGGTACCTGAGCCGCGAATCGGTACCGGGCGGCGCTCTGTATGTCCGGCACTCGCTGTCGCGGCCTCGGTCAGCTCACCAGTTCCTCGGTGCGTTGTGCCTCCCGGATCTGGCAGCGCACGATGTCGCGGACCGAGATGATGCCGAGCACGTCGCCGTCGTCGAGCACGATCAGGTGGCGGAAGCCGCCGCGCGTCATGGCCGCCGCGGCGTCCGCCAGCGTCCAAAGCGGGGTGGCGAAGACCACGTTCGAGGTGAGGTGGTCGCAGGCGTACTCGGTGTCGGGATTCTGGCCCGCGCCGATGGACATCAGGATGTCGCGCTCGGTGAGAATGCCCAGACCGGACGTGTCCGGGTCGATCACCACCGCCGCGCCGATCTGGCGGGCGGACATCAGGCGCGCCGCGGCGCGGAGCGTGTGGGCCGGGCCGATGGTCAAAACGATCGTGCTCATGCCGTCGCGGACGAGCATGTGACACCACCTCCGTCAAGGCGTGGATGTCAGGGCGGGGGTGCGCTCGGGAAAGATTTCACAAGTTCACAAGCCCTGTTTTCACATGGTCACATGCCTGGGAAGGTCAACGGAAGGTATAGCGGGCAACTCACTCGAAGGGAGTAGTCCGGCGAGGGTCCGATAGTTCGTCGAAACCCTTCGAAATCCGTCGAAATCCGCGAAGAACGCCGGAAGTTCGGGAAACCCGTCAGACCTGCCCATGCGGATCGCCGAGCCGGTCCAGCAGTTCGTCGTGCAGGAGACCGTTGGACGCGGCCGCGGTGCCGCCGGCCGGGCCGGGTGCGCCGCCGAGCGAGGTGAACCGCCCGCCCGCCTCCTCGACGATCACCGACAGCGGCGCGAGGTCCCACAGGTTGACCTCCGGCTCGGCGCAGATGTCCACCGCGCCCTCCGCGACCAGCATGTACGACCAGAAGTCGCCATAGGCACGGGTGCGCCAGCAGGCCCGGGTCAGGTCCAGGAAGTCGTCCATCCGGCCGCGCTCCTCCCAACCGCCCATGCTGGAGTACGCGAACGAGGCGTCCTCGATCGAGCCCACCTTCGACACCCGGCAGCGCGAGGCCTGGGACAGGCTGCGGCCGGTCCAGGCACCCGCACCCTTGGCGGCCCACCAGCGACGGCCCAGGGCGGGCGCGGAGACCACGCCCATGACCGACTCGTCGCCGTCCATCAGCGCGATCAGCGTCGCCCACACCGGGACGCCCCGGACGAAGTTCTTGGTGCCGTCGATCGGGTCGATCACCCAGCGCCGGGGCCCGTGGCCGGTCGAGCCGAACTCCTCGCCCAGCACCGCGTCGCGCGGGCGACCGCGCCCGAGCTGGTGCCGGATGATCTCCTCGGCGGCCTTGTCCGCGTCGCTGACCGGAGTCATGTCAGGCTTCGTCTCGACCTGGAGGTCGAGTGCCTTGAAGCGGTCCATGGTGGTCGCGTCGGCGGCGTCCGCGAGGACGTGGGCGAAGCGCAGATCGTCGTCATAGCCGGGCATGACACGAACAGTACTGGCGCCTTGCGAACGTGTCCGCGCGCCCCGCGCGCATGGACACACTTACGCGCCGTCGCCGCCGCCTCGTACGCTCGTTATGCAGACGAGGAAGCGCGATCAGCGACAGTCGACAACCGTTCACCGGTCGTGCGCGTGATACGGGTACGAGTCGATGGCGGAAGGGGTGCGGGACCGCGATGGCACTGTTCGGGGTCGGGCGCAGGGCAACACACGGCAAAGAGGCCGTACCGGGACCCGGTCTCGTCCAACCACGTCGAAGTCTGGACGGTTGGACGCTGGAGGGAACTCCGCTCGCGGATCGTTTCGATCGTGAGGAACTGCGCGAGCTGGGCACCCTGTTGCACGGCGTCGGGGCCGAGATGCGCACCGCGTGGACCTACGAGCGCGCCGCCGACCTGCTGGAGCGGGCCGGTGAGCGGCCCCAGGCGCTCGCCGTCGTGGAGGCGTGGTTCGCGCTGCCCGAGGAGGTGCGCAAGGCCAGTCCCGCCGCGACCCGATCGCTGGGTCGACGCAGGCAGCGGCTGCGCAGCCGGCTGGGTGCCCCGACCGGGCCCGCGGCCATCCCGGCGCAGGCCAGGACCAGCGGGTCGACGCCGGCCGAACCGGGCACACCGCCGGGCGCGAGCACGACCGCATCCAAGGGCGCGGCGACCAAGGGCACGTCGCGGACGGAGCAGGCTACTCGCTGGTAATCGATGCCCCGCAGGGGTTCCGGTGGGCGCGACGAGGGCGTAGGACATCGGGTACACGGCTACCGCCGACCGCACGTCACACGTCTCTCGCGAGGAGAACGCCCGTGTCGACGCACGACTTGTACGCGCTGCCCGCCGACATGACCGTCTGGGAGGTCCCCGCGTCGGGGGCGGCCCGGTTCAACTGGGAGTACGACGAGGGCCGGGACCGGCTCCTGGCCCTGTACGCCAAGGGCAAGGACAAGCAGTGGGACGCCGCCCGGCGGATCGAGTGGGATCTGCCGGTGGACCCGACGAACCCGCTGGGCATGCCCGAGGAACTGCACACGTTGTACGGCACGCGCAGTTGGAACCTGATGTCGCAGCGCGAGCGCGACGAACTCGGTCGGCACGCCATCGCCTGGCAGTTCAGCCAGTTCCTGCACGGCGAACAGGGCGCGCTGATCTGCAGCGCGCGGATCGCCGAGTCGGTGCCCGACCTGGACGCGAAGTTCTACGCGGCCACCCAGGTGATGGACGAGGCCCGGCACGCCGAGGTGTACGCGCGCTTTCTCAAGGACAAGGTCGGCCTGTACTACCCGATAAACCCGAGCCTGAAGTCGCTGCTCGACGACACGCTGTCGGATGCCCGCTGGGACATGCCCTACCTGGGCATGCAGGTGCTGATCGAGGGATTGGCACTGGCCGCCTTCGGGATGTTGCGCGACCTGACCACCGTCGCGCTGCCCAAGCAGATCCTGGCCTACGTGATGCAGGACGAAGCCCGGCACGTGGCCTTCGGGCGGATGGCGCTGCGCGACTACTACCGCGAGCTGACCGATGCCGAGCGCGGCGAGCGCGAGGAGTTCGTGGTCGAGGGGTGCTATCTGATGCGTGACCGGCTGCGCGACGAGGAGGTGTGGGAGAACTTCCAGATCGACAAGGTCGAGGCGCGCGAGGCCACCGAGAACTCCGAATACCTGCGCGAGTTCCGCCGGTTGTTGTTCAGCCGGATTGTCCCGTGCATCAAGGACATCGGCCTGTGGGGACCGAAGGTGCGCACCACCTTCGCCGAGATGGGCGTGCTGGACATGGGCGATAGCGACGTCGAGCACATGATGCGCGACGACGAGGACCAGGCCGAAAAGCTGGACCGGGACCGGCGCATCCGCGCGGAGGAACGGGCCCGGGCCGCCGAGGTCACCGACATGGTGGAACTGGGCTCGGACGGATGACCACGGGCCGGCCACGGCGTGCCTCGACGCGGCATCCGGGATCCGGCACGGGAAGGCCGCACGCGCGGGAACGGGCTAGATTTTCGGCATGAGCGATCTTGTACGTTCCCGTCCGCCCGCTTTCGTCTTCGACCTCGACGGAACCCTCGTCGACAGCGTCTACCACCACGTCATGTCGTGGCAGGAGGCGCTCAGCGAGGCCGGTATCGACCTGGCGATGTGGCGGATCCACCGCAAGGTCGGGATGAGCGGCGGGTTGTTCGTCAAGGGCATCCAGCGGGAGACGGGCATCGACCTGTCGCCCGAGCAGGTGGAGGCGCTGACCGACGCGCACGGGCGCAACTACGCCGCCCGGGTGCCGTTCGTGGAACCGCTGCCCGGCGCCCCGGAACTGCTGCGCCATCTCACCAGGGTGGGCATCCCGTGGACCATCGCCACCAGTGGGCGCCGGGCCGGCGCCGAGCCGATGCTGGCCAAGCTCGGCGCCCCCGCCGACCTGGCGATGGTCACCCGCGACGAGGTCGCCCGGGCCAAGCCGGATCCCGACCTGTTCTTGGCCGGCGCGGCCAAGCTCGGGGTGGATCCGGCGCAGTGCGTCGTGGTCGGGGACAGCATCTGGGACCTGCTGGCCGCGCGCCGGGCGGGTTCGCTGGGTGTGGGGCTGCTCTCCGGCGGCTACGGCGCGGACGAACTCGAACGCGCGCACGCCTTCCGGGTCTACGACGAGCCGGGCGACCTGCTGGCGCACATCGACGAGCTGGGTGTCCGCGGCGACTGAGATCGCGCGGGCATCCGGGTGATCCTGGTCGGCAACGCGTCCCCGACGGGGGTGAAAGTTCTACCCTTGAGCCATGGGTCCGGCCGACGAACCTGCGGAACTGCTCCGTCTCCTCGCCGACGACGCCCGATTGAAGGTGTTCGCCGCGCTGGTTCTGGAGGCCCACCTCAGCTCCGAGATCGCCGATCGCGCTGGGTTGCCGCTGCGGGACGCGATCAAGGTGCTGGCCCGGTTGGAGGCGGCCGGCCTGGCCGCGCGGGCCGGCGACGGCTGGCATGCGTGCCCCGAGGCGCTGGCCCAGGCCGCGGCCGGGATGGGCGAGGAGCCGGACGACGCGTTCGCCGACCGCGGCCCGGCCGAGGCCGCCGTATTGCGCACGTACCTCGCCCGGGGCCGGGTCCGGCAACTGCCGGTACAGCGGGCCAAGCGGCTGGTCGTGCTGGATCACATCGCGGGCAACTTCGAACCCGGCGTGCGCTACGACGAGGCCCAGATCGAGGAGACGCTGCGCCGGTTCATGGACGACCACGCCGCTCTGCGCAGGCACCTCGTGGACGAGGGCTTCCTCGGCCGTGAGGGCGGGGTGTACTGGCGTACGGGCGGGTCGTTCGTGGTCTGAACGACCCGCCGGGATGACCCGCGGACACGGCGCTAGCGGATCGGGACCCGATCCAGGTCGATGCCGCCGTTGCCCGTGCGGACGTCGATCACGCGGTTCGAGCGCGTGTCGTTGCCGATGTGGTCGCGTACACCACCGTTCTCGGTCCAGTTGTCCACCCGATAGGTGTTCTCGTCGTCCGGCACGCTGATCCGGACCCCACCGTTGTCGGTGCGCACCTGCACGTTCGTGGGCGCCGTGTCGAAGCGCAGTCGGACGCCGCCGTTGTCCGTTTGCACGAAGACCCGGTCGGCGCTCACCCGGGACACGCCGATGCCGCCGTTGTCGGTGCTCAGGGTCAGATTGCCGGCGCTGTCGTCGATGCCGATGTGCCCGTTGTCGGTGGTGAACTGCATGTCCTGGCGCAGCCCGCTCGCGTTGATCGAGCCGTTGTTCGCGGAGACCTTCAGCGGGACGTCGAGCGGGACCTTGACCTTGTACGACCCGCCGCAGCTGACGCCCAGGAAGCTGGGGCAGTTCAGCCGCAGCTTGAGCCGGTCGCCCTCCAGGGTCCAGCTCGGGGTGGGACCGTTGATGCTGTCGGTGATCCGCCGTTCCACGGTGATCTTTCCGGGCTCACCCCGTTCGAGGGTGATCCCGCCGTCGTCGGTGTCGATGACCAGGTTGCCGGAGCCGAGGGTGAAGACCTTCGTGGTGTGCACGTCGTGGGCGGAGAGCAGGGTGATCCCGGTCCACGCCGTCAGCAGGATCCCTCCGACGGCGAACACCCCACCGAAGCAGATCAGTGACGTTCGTAGCGGCCTTTTCATGACACTCTCCCCGACAGGTGATCCGAAGCTGCCCAACTGTATGAGCGGCCGACCCGGGGGCGGCATCCGGCGGTCACCCGAACCCGGGGTAGGGCTGTCCCCCCGAGCGGACCGTGACCGTCGAGTGGCGCAGGTGTTCGGCACGCACTGAACCCGGGCACTGTGTGAGCCGTTGCTCTGTGCGAGGGTCGTGCTTCCCCCCTCGGGCCCCGACTGCTTAGGAGAGCCGCTACATGTTCGACACCGTCTCCGGCCTGCCCCTCCACGTCCTGGTCGTGCACTTGGCGGTGGTCATCGTGCCGGCGGCGGCGATCGCGAGCGTGCTCGTGGCGGCCCGCCGCCCCTGGCTGCTGCGCGCCGGGTGGTGGGTGGTCGGGCTGGACGCCGCCGCCGTGCTGACCGTCTTCGTCGCGAAGGAGAGCGGCGAGAAGCTGCTCGCCCGGCTGGACCGGCTCAGCGAGGGCCAACGGACCGCCGCGGTGCAGACACACGTGGACCGGGGCGCGGACATGCTCTGGTACGCGCTCGGCCTGTTCGGCATCACGCTGGTGCTGATGCTGGTCGCCCGGCACCGGGCCGCCGCGACCTTCAGGCCGCGGACGATACCGCCGATCGTGGTGCCGATCGTGGCCGTGCTGACCGTGGTGGCCGCGGTGTTCGCGGTCGTCCAGGTGGTGCGGGTGGGGGAATCCGGATCCAAGGCGGTCTGGCAGGGCACGGTAGACAACAGCCTCGCGGCACCGCGTTGACCCGAAGCGGCGTCGGACGTCAGTCGCCCTCGTCGCGCTCGCGGGTGCTCAGCAGCCGACGCAGCGAGTACAGCCGGGCCGGCTCGGCGTGTCCGGCCTCGACCCACGCGTCGAGTGCGCAGTCCCGTTCGTCGTGCGAACACGCGCGCGGACAGTCCTCGGTGCCTGCCGCGAGGTCGGGGAAGGCGTTGATCACCCGGCTGAGGTCGACGTGGTTGAGGCCGAACGAGCGCACCCCCGGGGTGTCCACGACCCAGCCCTGATCCAGGTCGGGCTCGACCTCGTCCTCGAAGGGGGGCAGCCGCAGGGTCAGCGCCGACGTGGTGGTGTGCCGGCCGCGCCCGGTCACCTCGTTGACGTGGCCGACCGCGCGCTGGTGGTCCGGCACCAACTCGTTGACCAGGGTGGTCTTGCCGACGCCGCTGTGTCCGACGAAGACGGTGACCTTGCCGGCCAGGCGCGCGCGGATCGGATTCAGGTCCCAGTTCGACTCGCTCCTGGTGACCACGTACTCGACACCGAGTGCGCCGTACATCTCCAACAGGTCGTCGGGAGAAGCGAGATCGGCCTTGGTCAACACGAGCAGCGGTTCCAGGCCCGCGTCGTAGGCGGCGACCAGGCAGCGGTCGATCAGGCGCGGGCGCGGCTCGGGGTCGGCCAGTGCGGTGACGATCGCGAGCTGGTCGGCGTTGGCCACGATGATCCGCTCGTACGGGTCGTCGTCGTCCGCGGTGCGGCGCAGTGTGCTGCGGCGTTCCTCGACCCGGACGATCCGGGCCAGCGAGCCGTCCCCGCCGCTGAGGTCGCCGACGATGGCGACCCGGTCGCCGACCACGACGCCCTTGCGGCCCAGTTCACGGGCCTTCATCGCGGTGATCGAGCGGTCCGGCGCGTCCTCGTCCTCCAGCAGGCACGTGTACCGGCCGCGGTCGACGGTCAGCACGCGGCCCTCGCGGGCGTCCTCGTGCTTGGGCCGGGTCCGGGTGCGCGGACGCGAACCACGCTTGCCCGGACGGATCCGGATGTCGTCCTCGTCCAGGTCCCTGCGTCGGTTGGAGCCGAGTCCCGCCATCGTCCCGGGCCCCTCAGCCGCGTCGCGCGGTCAGCATGCGCGTCCACAGGCCGGTGAAGTCGGGCAGGGTCTTCGCGGTGGTTTCCACGTTCTCCACTTCCACGCCCGGGACCAGCAGGCCCAGTACGGCGGCTGCGGTGGCCAGCCGGTGGTCGTCGTAGGTGTGGAACACCCCGCCGTGCAGCGGACGCGGCCGGATCTCCAGGCCGTCCTCGATCTCGTTCACGTCGCCGCCGAGATCGTTGATCTCCTTGACCAGCGCGGCCAGCCGATCGGTCTCGTGCAGTCGCAGGTGGGCCACGCCGGTCAGCCGGCTGGGGCCGTCGGCCAGTGCCGCGACCGCCGCGATCACCGGGGTCAGCTCGCCGACGTCGTGCAGGTCGGCCTCGACGCCGTGCACCGCGGTGCCGCCGGTCAGGGTCAGGCCCGCCGAGGTGAGCGTGCACGTGCCGCCCATCGCGGTGAAGATCGAGCGCAGCCGGTCACCGGGCTGCGTAGTGTGCTCCGGCCAGTCGCGCACGGTCACCGAACCGCCGGTGACCAGCGCGGCGGCCAGGAACGGGCCGGCGTTGGACAGGTCCGGCTCGACCACCATGTCGCGGCCGAGCAGCGCGCCCGGGGCGACCCGCCACACGTTGGGTTCGGCGTCGTCCACCCTGGCTCCGGCCGCGCGAAGCATGTCCACGGTCATCGCGATGTGCGTCATCGACGGCACCGAAGTGCCGGTGTGCCGGACCTCGACCCCGAGGTTGAAGCGCGGGCCGGACAGCAACAGCGCGCTGACGAATTGCGACGAGGAGGAGGCGTCGATGTGCACCACGCCGCCCTCGACCCCGCCGCCGCCGAGCACGGTCATCGGCAGCCGGGCCTCGCCCTCGTCGTCGATCCGGGTGCCCAGGTCACGCAGCGCGTTGATCACGCCGTCCAGCGGGCGCTCGTACGAGCGCGGGTCGCCGTCGAAGCGCACCGGTCCGTCGGCGAGCGCGGACACCGGCGGCAGGAAGCGCATCACCGTGCCCGCGTTGCCGCAGTCCACGGTCGCGGGGCCGGTCAGCCGGCCGGGCAGCACGTACCAGTCCTCGCCGCGGTCCTCGATCACCACGCCGAGCGCGCGCAGGCCGGCCACCATCAGCAGCGAGTCGCGGCTGCGCAGCGGGCGGCGGACATAGCCTGGGCCGTCGGCCAGCGCGGCCAACACGAGGGCGCGGTTGGTCACCGACTTGGATCCGGGCACCTCGACGGTGGCGGTCACGGGAGCGGAGGCGACAGGGGCAGACCACAACGCAGACATCACGGGGCAAGCCTAGTCCGTTCGCCGCCCCGTCCCCGATTCGCTTTCCGTACGTGGCACCCTGGACGCCATGTGTGGCCGGTATGCGTCCAGCAAGAGCCCCGATGACCTCGTGGAGATCTTCGAGGTCGATCGGTTCGACCCTGCGGACGAGCTCCCACCCGACTGGAACATCGCGCCGACCAAGCAGGTCTACGCGGTCCTGGAACGCCCGGTCGAGTCCGGCGGCGCGCCCGCCCGGCAGCTGCGCCCGGTCAAGTGGGGCCTGGTGCCGTCCTGGGCCAAGGATCCCGGCATGGGTGCCAAGATGATCAACGCGCGGTCCGAGACCGTGCACGAGAAGCCGGCCTATCGCAAGGCGTTCGCCGCTCGGCGGTGCCTGCTGCCGGCCGACGGCTACTTCGAGTGGCACACCCCCGAGACCGCGCCGGACGGCCCCAAGGGCGCCTCGCGCAAGCAGCCGTACTGGATCCACGCGGCGGACGGCGCCGAGGTGGCCTTCGCCGGGCTGTACGAATGGTGGCGCGATCGCAGCAGGGCCGACGACGACCCGCTCGGCTGGCTGTGGACCTGCACGATCCTCACCCTGGACGCCGATCCCGAGCTGGCCCGGATCCACCATCGGATGCCGCTGGTGCTGACCCGGGACAAGTGGGACGAGTGGCTGGACCCGGCGTGGACCGAGCCGGGGGAGATACGCGGGCTGCTGGTGCCACCACCCACCGGATTCATGACGGCACGCCCGGTCTCGACGGACGTCAACAACGTCCGCAACAACGCGCCGCACCTGCTCGAAGCGATCCCCCAGGACGAGGTCACCGTTGACGCGACGCTCTTCTGACCGGGTCGACCCGGTCGACCCGACCGTCCCTGGCGCGGCGACCGGCTCGGGCGCCGAAGGCGGGCCGGGCGCCGACGTCGGGGCGCCCGAGGTGTTCGAGGTGGCGACGCCGGTCGGCGCCGCGCGGGTGACCCTGCGGCGTGCGACGACGGTGCCCGCCCGGGCGTGGTTCGTGGCGAGCCACGGCGCGGGTGGCGGGATCGAGGCGCGCGACCTGGCCGCGCTCGCCGTGGCGCTGCCCGCGCGCGGCATCCACATCGCCCTGGTCGAGCAGCCCTGGCGGGTGGCCGGTCGGCGACTCGCCCCCGCGCCCAAGACCCTGGACGCGGGCTGGCTCCCGGTGCTCGCCGAGATCGACCGGCGCAACGCCGCCGAGCGCCTGCCGGTGTTCGGGTCCGGTCGCAGCGCGGGCGCCCGGGTCGCGTGTCGCACCGCGGGTGAGACGGAAGTGGCGGGTGTGATCGCGCTGGCCTTCCCGCTGCATCCACCCGGACGGCCGGAGCGTTCGCGCTTGGCTGAACTGCTCGGCGCCGGCGTGCCAACCCTGGTCGTCCAGGGTGAGCGCGACACGTTCGGTGGGCCGAACGAGTTTCCCGTGGATGGTCCGACCGTGCTCCCGGTGCCGTTCGCGGACCACGGATTCGCCGTTCCCAAACGCGCCGGGATCACCCAGGAAGCGGCATTGGCCCTGATCACAGCGGGTGTCGGCGATTGGCTGGTGGCCGCGAGCGCACGGGAATGATCCGTGTCGACGGCGTGTTCCCCCAACTGTCAAGCGTCGACGAGTGGAGGTCGCTCCCATGCTCAAGGCCGCCGGTTCGGTTGTCCGAAACGAGGCACCGTTTCTCGCCTGGCCCGAGTGGGGTGCGGGCACCGATCAGCCTCGGGCGATATCGTCGACTCCTGGCTTGAAGGAGGTGGGTCTCGTACCGGAGACCTTGGAGCAGCAAGACGCGCGGTTCGAGCGGGACGCCCTGCCGTTCCTCGATCAGTTGTATTCGGCGGCGCTGCGGATGACCCGCAACCCGGCGGATGCCGAGGACTTGGTCCAGGAGACGTTCGCCAAGGCGTACGCGTCGTTCCACCAGTTCAAAGAGGGCACCAACCTCAAGGCCTGGTTGTACCGCATCCTGACCAACACCTTCATCAACTCCTACCGCAAGAAGCAGCGACAGCCGCTGGAATCGCATGCGGAGGAGATCGAGGACTGGCAGCTGCATCGTGCCGAGTCGCACATGTCCACCGGACTGCGCTCGGCCGAGGCGCAGGCTCTCGACCACCTGCCCGACTCCGATGTGAAGACGGCCCTGCAGGCCATCCCGGAGGAGTTTCGGATCGCGGTGTACCTCGCCGACGTCGAGGGCTTCGCGTACAAGGAGATCGCGGACATCATGGGTACTCCCATCGGGACCGTGATGTCGCGCCTGCACCGCGGGCGGCGCCAGCTTCGCGATCTGCTGGCCGACTACGCACGCGAGCGCGGCCTCGTCCCCGCAGGCACCGACCGGAAAGGCTCGGACTCATGAGCTGCGGTGACCACCACGAGGTGGACTGCTCCGAGATCCTCGGGCACCTGTACGAGTACATCGACAACGAGCTGGCGGACGCGGACTGCACCAGCATCCGCACGCACCTCGACGAGTGCTCGCCGTGCCTGGACAAGTACGGCCTCGAGCAACAGGTGAAGGAACTGGTGCACCGCTGCTGCGGGCGCGACGAGGTCCCCTCGGAGCTGCGCAACAAGGTGCTGGAGCGGATCAAACTGGTGCGTGTCGAGGTGGACGCGCAGCGGGTCTCGGTCGAGGAGAGCGTGGTCGAGATAGAGCGCCCGGGTCGCGCCTGACCCGATCGGGCCGCTGACCCGAACGAGCTAAAACAGGGGCGCATGGCCGGGATAAACCGGGCATGCGCCCTTCGGCCGTTCGTGGTGCGGCCTATTCTCGGTGGTCCGAGCGACCAGCCGAGGAGTCGCATGCGCACGCTGCCGCCGAGCGCCCGGATCCACGCCGGGATCGTGGTGGGCGGGTCCGTGCCCGCGCTGATCCTGCTGCCGTGGTCCGGCGTGGACATCGATCGACTGGGCGCGCCGGCGGTGTTGTTCATCGCCTTCGGGGTGGTGGCCCGAGCCCGACTCACCGGCCTGTGCGGCGCCCCCGACGGGGCGCTTTTTCCGTTGGTGTGCGCGGCGGTGCTGTTGCTGCCCGCGGGCCCCGCCGCGACGATCGCGGTGCCCGGCGTGCTGATCGCCCGGGCGGGCACCGCCGACATGGTCACCCGCGTGGTCAACGCCGCACACCTGGTGCCGGCCGTCGCGGTCGCCTCCCGGGTCTACGAGCTCCTGCACGGGACGCGGTACCCGACCGCGTCGGAGCTGCCCGCCGGGCTGTTGCCCACGGCCGCGGCGGGGCTGGCCCTGTACGTGGTGAGCGGCCTGCTCGACGCCGCGTTTCGCGCCGCGACCCAGGGCGCCGCCCCACTGCCGGTGCTGCGCGAGGTGTTCGTGCGGTCGGCCGGTTGGCGGCTGGGCTCGGTGCCGATCGGGCTGATGACGGCCGTGCTGTGGCAGCAGCGACTGGGCGTGTTCGCGGCCGTGTTGATGCTGCTCCCGTTGTACGTGGCGTTTTGGGCCTATGCCCAGCAGGTGCAGGAGCAGGCCGCACACGAGGCGACCGTACGCACCCTGGTGCGGGCGGTGGAGATCAAGGACGGCTACACCCGGGGGCACAGCGAACGGGTGGCCCGTGCCTCGGTGTTGATCGCCCGCCGGCTGGGCATGCGCGAGGACCGCGTGGTCCGGCTGCGCTACGCGGGCGTCCTGCACGACGTCGGCAAGCTGAGCGTGTCCACCCGGGTGCTGACCAAGCCGGCCCGGCTGGACGCGGAGGAACTGCGCGAGATGCAGCGACACCCGGTCAGCGGGGCCGAGATGGTGGCCGGCCTGACCTTTCTCGGCGAGGCGCACGCGGGCATCCTGCACCACCACGAGCGCATGGACGGGCGCGGCTATCCGGCGGGGCTCGCCGGTGCCGAGATCCCCGAGTTCGCCCGGGTGATCGCGGTCGCGGACGCGTTCGACTCGATGACCTCGACCCGCTCGTATCGACCCGCACGCGGCGCCGACGCGGCGATGGCCGAGCTGCGTCGGTGCAGCGGCACCCAGTTCGACCCGCGGATGGTCGAGGCGCTCGGGCAGGCGCTGGATCGACACGGCTGGCCGGAGGCCGAGGTACGGGAGGGCGAGGGCGACGTACGCGACCGGGTGCCCGCGCCGCGTGGACAGTCGCGGACCGACACCCACTCGGTGGCCCGTGAGCAGGTCGGCGGCGGGCCGTGACGGTGACCGGGACCCGGGCCGAACCGGGCGCGCCGGCCACTCGGTCGCGCGCGTACGCCGGAACCGCCGTGCTCGTGCTGGGCGCGCTCGCCGCGGCGGCCGCGGTGGCCGCCACCGCGGCCCAGGGCGTGGTGCAGCCCTCCTACGCCCTCGTGTTCGGCGCGGTGATCGCCGTCGGCGAGACGGCCCGGGTGACGCTGCCCGGCGACCGGGAGACCGCTCCGCTGGGCGCGGCCGGCGCCCTTGCCTACGCGCTGCTCGCGGATGTGCACGGGACGGTGTCACGGCACGGCGTGCTCCAAGTGGTCGCGGTGGTCGGTGTCGCGCTGCTCGCGGGCACCCTGCCGCACGTCG
>NZ_JBEXCV010000091.1:0-12011 GCF_040605455.1 Embleya sp. NPDC005575
TATCTACCCCGTTTTACCTACCCTCTTCCCCTCCCCGACGCTCTTCCTATCGGGCGCCGCCCGCGCGGGCGGCGTCGACCGCAGCGGAGGCCGGGGCGGCTCTGCGGTGGGCTATGGCGGTGGGTCTGGCGGTGTCGGGGTTGGCGTTGGGGAGTGCGATTCCCTCGAGTGTCCGCACGCCTCCGTACGCGGCCCTGTGGTTGGCGTCGGTGGGCCTGGTGTGTCTGTTCCTGGCCGGGATGACCGCCGTGCGCGCCGGTCGCGGCGCGCGACTGGCGGCGTTGGTGTCGGGGTGCGTGACGATTGCCACGGCGGTGGTACCGCGACTGGTCGCAGGCCAGGACGAGGGTGGGTGGCTCGACGTGTGGGGTCTGCTCGCCTTGGGCGCCGGCGCGCTCACCGCGGTGTGCGCGGCGGCGTTCCTCGCCCGACCGGCCGACGAGCCGAACCCGTGCGGCCGAAGCAACCCGATCGCCTTCGAGCCCTGGGCGGCCATCATGCAGGAGAACCGCCCCACAAGCACCACCCGCATGCTCGGCTGACCTCGGAGACCTTCTCGGCCGTCGTAGCGCCGCGTACCCGCCACGAATACCGACGCGTGGCGGGCGCCGCGCGCTCCCGAGGCGCAACCGAACTCCCCGGATTCCGCGGGCGGTTCCCTCGGTACGGCTGCGTCCGGGCCGAGGATGCGATCCTGACGATGGCCGGGGCGCGCGCGACGGTGTCTGCTCTCGGGACGCTTGCAAGGGCCGTTCGGCGAGGCCGGTCCCGCATCCCACGGCGCCTCGATGGCCGGGGATGTAGGACGTGTTCGGGCGCCGGCTCGGATGTGCTTGTCGCGCGAAGGACGGGGTCCGCCTGTCGGCGGGCCCCGTCCTTTTGGGAGGAAGATCAGTAGGCGCGGCTTCGGGAGGTGTAGGCGGCTGCCGGGGCGGTGCCGCTGCGGGGGTAGGCGATCGTGGTCGGATCGCCGTCCGAGGTGTATTTGCGGACTCGGCCGTCGGCGAGTTTGTCGAGCCACGTCGTCGACCCGAACTGGGCGTCCTCGCCGGTGGCCGGCGCCGAGCGGATACGCGGTACCGCACCCGGATCGAAGGCGGGGGCGAACGGCGACGGGGCGGGGTTGGCGCCGACCAGGAACACGCCTCGGTGTTCGTAGGTCACCGTGCCGCTGGTGCCCTTGGCGGCCAGCGTCGCCGGTCGCGGCTCGGCGCCGAACGGCAGGGCGAGGGTGTTCACCGTGGCGCCCGGCAGGGCGGCCAGGATCATCGCCTGCTGTTCGGCGATTTGCCGGGCGGCGACCTCAGGCGTCGCCGACCGCAGATTGGCGTGGTCGCGCGTGTGGTTGCCCACCTCGAACCCGTGGTCGCGGAGCCAGGGCAGCGTCTTGCGTCCACCGGGGTCGCCGAAGGGGTCGGCGTTGACGAACATCGTGGCCACCGGACGAAACGCCGGGTGGGTACGGGCGACGTCCAGGAGGATGCCGACGGCGGTGTCGGGTGCGACGTTGCCGTCCGGGCCGATGCGGAGCTGACTCTTGGACGAGTCGTCGAACGTCAGCACGACCGGATGTGCGCCGGCCGGGATGTCGATGTGTCCGGACGCGTAATCGGCCGCCGTGATCGGGACGTACCCCTCCTTGGCCAGGCGCTCCAGTTCGGCTCGGAAGTCTTCGGGGGTCCGGTCGTACACGCTCTTGGGCGACGCGATGACTTGGTGGTACATCAACACCGGTACGGCGCCGGTCTCGTCGGCGCCGACCGCGGCCGGGTCGGCGGGGGCGGCTGCGGGAGCCGGTTGCCGGGCTGCGGCGGGCTGCCGTGCGGCGTCGTCGGCGGACGGTGCGCCCCTGGACGGGGAGTCGTCGCTGCCGCAGGCGGTGCCGGCGAGCAGGACCGCGGCGAAGGCCGCGATGGTGGGAACGAGGCGGTGGTGCACGGTCTTCTCCTGAAGGCGGCGAGTCGAGGTCACGGTGTGGCGCTCAGGGCGGCGCCTTGGTAACGCGCCCCCGCGTTCCAGAGCAGGAACGACGGCATGTTGTTGTCGCGGGCCGCCTTGATCTGGGCGGCCACTTCGGCGGGTCCGTAGGTGACGCCCATCGAGAAGTCCTGCAACCACGGCACGACGGACGCTCCCGTGCCCTTGGTCTGCTTGGTGAAGTCGGCGAGCGAGCGCTGCACGATGTCGTAGGGGCTGCTGTTGGGGGAGGCGACGCCGTACTCACCCGCGGCCCAGTGCGAGGGGTAGACCATCGGCGCGATGTAGTCGGCGGACTTGGCAAGCAGCGGGATGTCCTGGGCGATCTCGGTCGGACGGGTCGCGGCGATGCCGAACACGGAGACGCCGAGGAAAGCGCCGTGCGGTCGGATCGCGTTCCGGGTCTCGGCGACGAAATCGGCGATGGACTGCTCGGGCGTTCGGTTGCCGATCCCGGGGAAGGTCATCTGCGAGGGTCGGCCGTCCGGGCGACGCACGTAGTCGTAGAGGATGTCGTCGAAGCCGAGCTTGGCCGCTTCGACGGCCAAGTCGATGTTGTACTTGCGCACCTCGGGATCGGCGAAGTTGGTGAACGCGAACTTCCCGTAGTGCCCGCCGTCGTAGGCGCCGCCGTCGGGCGTTCGCACCAGCCGGTTCTTCGCGCCCGCCTCCCAGGACTTCGCGCCCAGCACCGGATCGCGGAACGCGACGATGCGGCCGATCACGCGCACCCCCATGGCGTGAAGCTGGTCCAGCACCGCGCGGGGGTTGTAGGAGGGCTTGGTGGCGCCGATCTGCCGGGCGAGAGGTACCTGGGAGTCGTAGCCGATCTCGCCACTCTCGTCCTTGACGTCCAACTCGATGGTGTCGATCTTCTTCTGACGCGCCAGGTCGAGCAGCGGTTCGCGCAGGGTTGCCGCGCCCCAGCCGATCGCGGTGATGTGCGCGGCGCGGGCGCCCGGGTAGGGCACCGCGACGATGGTGCGCATGGTCGTGGCGTTGCCCGCCTTGTCCGTGGCGACGACGTCGAACGCCGGCGGGGCCTGGGGCAGTTCGATCGTGAACGCGCCGCTCGGACCGACCCCGGTACGCCGGCCGGCCGCCTGCACGCTGGTGGCGCCCTGGGCGCGTCCGCGTACCGTCACGGGCGTGTTCATCTTCTGGGCCTTGACCGGATCCACGGTCAGGGAGGGTGCGGTGGTGTCCACGGTGAAGTCGCGACTGATGGAAGCGGAGGTCATCGGCAGGTCGCCGTCGACGGAGGCCGTGAGTCGGTGCCTGCCCTCGGCGAGGCCGGATGTGGAGACGATCAGCCGATCGCCCTCCCGTCGGCCGGCGATAGGGCGGCCGTCGAGATCCATCCGCACGTCGTCCAGCGAGCCGGCTTCCACCTGCCAGGTCTGATCACGGCCGGCGGTGGCGCCGAGGACGGCCCCCGACGCGATGCCGTGGACGGCCAACTCGGGGGAGAGGGAGGAGACGAGGGGGAGAGCGGCGCCACTGACACCCACCACGGCGACGGTCGCCGCGGCGAGGTAGACGGTGCGCTTCGTGCGCAACATCGAGGACAGTCCAGCCATAGCTTAACTCCGGAGAGTAGTGGGGCGATGGCAGAGTGATTGCCCATATTGATCATATTTATCTGTGGATAATGCCGGATTTCCTCTTTGTAATCGTCCGGTCCATCGGTTGCCACGGCCCAGGCGACGCCTGGATGCCTACCGTCGCCTCCCCATTCCGTACCGACCCGTTTCTGCGCCCGAGTCGGGTCGAGACGGAGCCGGCGACGGCCTGCCACCGGGTGGGTGGCAGGCCGTCGCCGGCGGGGCTTCTTGCGTCGGTTGTTCCTACCTCCCCATCTTGTCGGGGTTGACGTCGAGGACGCCCTCGGTTCCGCGTTGACTCTCGTAGTCCAGGACCGCGATGTCGGGGTGGTGGAGGTCGAAGGCCGGTGATTCGGAGCGGATCCGGGGCAGCCTGGTGAAGTTGTGCCGGGGAGGCGGGCAGGACGTCGCCCACTCCAGCGAGCGTCCGTAGCCCCACGGGTCGTCCACCACCACTTCGCGTCCGTACCTGTGTGTCTTCCAGACGTTCAACAGGAAGGGCAGGGTGGACAGGCCGAGCAGGAACGCGCCGATGCTGGAGATCGAGTTCAGCGTCGTGAACCCGTCGGAGTCGAGATAGTCCGCGTAGCGGCGGGGCATGCCCTCGGCACCGAGCCAGTGTTGGACGAGGAAGGTGGTGTGGAAGCCGACGAACAGCGTCCAGAAGTGGATCCTCCCGAGTCGCTCGTCCAGCATCTTGCCGGTGAACTTGGGCCACCAGAAGTGGAATCCGGCGAACATGGCGAACACCACGGTGCCGAAGACCACGTAGTGGAAGTGGGCGACGACGAAGTAGCTGTCGGTCACCTGGAAGTCGAGCGGGGGTGAGGCGAGGATGACGCCGGTGAGGCCGCCGAAGAGAAAGGTGACCAGGAACCCGATCGACCACAGCATGGGTGTCTCGAAGGAGAGCGACCCATGCCACAGGGTGCCGATCCAGTTGAAGAACTTCACGCCCGTGGGCACGGCGATCAGGAACGTCATGAAGGAGAAGAACGGCAGCATCACCGCGCCGGTGGGGAACATGTGGTGGGCCCAGACGGTGACCGAGAGGCCCGCGATGGCGATGGTGGCGGCGATCAGGCCCTTGTAACCGAATACGGGGTTGCGGGAGAAGACCGGGAAGATTTCGGTGACGATGCCGAAGAACGGCAGCGCGATGATGTAGACCTCGGGATGGCCGAAGAACCAGAACAGGTGCTGCCACAACAGGGGACCGCCGTTGGCGGGGTCGAAGACGTGGGTGCCGAACTTGCGGTCCGCCTCCAGCGCGAACAGGGCCGCCGCCAGGACCGGGAACGCCATGATGACCAGGACCGAGGTCAACAGGACGTTCCAGCAGAAGATCGGCAGCCGGAACATCGTCAACCCGGGCGCGCGCATGCACACGATCGTGGTGATGAAGTTGACCGCGCCCACGATGGTGCCGAATCCGGACAGGGCCAGGCCCATGATCCACATGTCACCGCCGACGGAGGGCGAGCGCACCACCGAGCTGAGCGGGGTGTACGCGAACCAGCCGAAGTCGGCCGCGCCCTGTGGCGTGAGGAAACCGGCGACCGCGATCAGCGAACCGAACAGGTAGAGCCAGTACGCGAGCATGTTCAGGCGCGGGAACGCCACGTCGGGCGCGCCGATCTGGAGCGGCATGATCCAGTTCGTGAATCCGGCGAACAAGGGTGTGGCGAACATCAGCAGCATGATCGCGCCGTGCATGGTGAATGCCTGGTTGAACTGCTCGTTCGACAACAACTGTGTGCCCGGGCGCGCCAACTCGGCCCGAATCGTCAACGCGAGCAGGCCACCGAACAGGAAGAACAAGAACGAGGTGGTGAAATACAGAGTGCCGATCGTCTTGTGATCGGTGGTGGTCAGCCACTTCACCACGATCGCCCCACGGCGAGCCGGGCGCGGAGCCATGGCGCCGGGCCGGGGAAATGCCATGGGAGCCTGGACGTTGGTCATGCACGCTCCACAAGAGTGTCGGAAAGGAAGAGCCGCGTCGACACGGTCGACCGGCGCGCGAGAGGGGCGACGACGCCGAGGTGGATCACGGGCGACGACGCCGATCCCGCACGATCCACGCCGTCAGGGGCAGCGCTCCCAGTACGGCGAGCGACACGAGGGGAGCGAGTACCACCGGATGCGACAGCCTCGTCGCCGCCACCACACCACAGGCCAACGCCACGGGGACCAGGACGGTGGCGACCGCGATCATCCGCAGCCCCCTTCCGGACGGCGCAGCGGTGTCCCGCGTCGATCGATGCGACATCGTGTCGAGCCGCAACTCGGACGTGATGGCGCACCACGCCCGCCGCTCGCCCTCACTCAAGATCTCTGACTCCACGGCCGCCTCCTCGCAGCGCCGCGACAACGCATCGCGGCAAACGCGCGCCCTCTGCCCCCGAGCCGGCCAATCAACGCGTCAGCGCGCCGACTTCACCCGAACGGCCCGCCACCGGAGGCCGGTGCCGCCGACCGGGAGAGTGTCGTCGGTCGCCGCGATGGCGCGCGGCAGGGACACGAGTCGCCGGGATTCCCGCGTCCGCCGGCACATCGAACGCGACCGGGGCCGGCTCGACCGGACCGGACACGTCACCGTCGGCTCCGCGTGCTCAACGATTCGGCTTGGGGGGCCCGTTGCGACCGGGTGACCGTCGCCCGATCGTGCGGGTGACCGCCAGGCGTTCGGCGCGCAGGGCGACGCGGGCGGCGTTCGCGCCGCACGCCCCGTGGACGCCGCCGCCTGGGTGAGCGGACGCGGAGGCCAGGTACAGTCGGCGAACCGGCGTCGGCGGGCGGCCCGAGCCGGGCACGGGGCGAAAGACCAGCTGTTGGTGGATGCCGGCGGATCCGCCGTTGAGAGCCCCGCCGACCAGGCTTTCGTTCGCTGCTTGGAGGGCGAGGGGGGACAGGATCCGGCGCGCGGTGATCCGGGAGCGGAACCCCGGTGCGAAGGATTCGACCCGGGTTTCGAGGCGGTCGGCGAACGCTTCCGCCTCGCCGAGGTCCCAGCGTCCGGTGAGGCCGCCGCCGCCGAGGTCCTCGGTGACGTGCCCGGGGACGTGCGTGTACGCCCACGCGGATTCCGTTCCGGCCGGGGAACGGGTGGGGTCGGTCGTGGTCATCTGGCCGAGGAGCAGGAACGGCCGTGCGGGCAGTCTGCCGGAAGCCACCTGGACGGCGTAGTCGGAGAGTTCGGTGAGGTCGGCGGCGAGATGAATGGTGCCGGCTCGGCCGGCCTCGGCTGCGGTCCAGGGGATCGGCCCGTTCAGGGCCCAGTCGACCTTGAACGTCCCCGGGTCCCAGGTGAACCGGCGCAGGTCGTCGCGCAGCCGCACGGGCAGATCGTCCCAGGAGACGAGGCCGCCGTACAGCGTCGTGGCGGGCACGTCGGCCAATACCGCTCGGCGTGCCCGCACCGCGTCGCCGTCCGCCGTACGTACACCCAGCGCCGTGCCGCCGCGCACGACGACCGAGGTCACCCGCGCACCGCAGCGCACGACGCCGCCCTTGGACGTGAGGCGCCGCACCAGCGCCTCGGCCAACGCTCCGGCGCCGCCGACCGGGGAGGGCCAGCCGTGCTGCTGGCCGAGCATGGCCAGGAGCCAGCCGAACGCCGCGCTCGGCGCCGCCTCCGGCAACAGGTCGGCGTGCAGGGCGCAGCCGGCCAACAACATCGTGGCGCCGACGTCGGCGAATTCCTCCTCGCCCAGCCTGCGCACAGGCAGGGCCATCATGCGCGCGAACCGCAGCCCGTCCGCCACCCCCAGCCGCGCGGCGAGCGCCACGCCGGATCGGATCGGCGGGAAGGGGGACAGAAGCGCGTTCACCAGATGCGGGTCCAAGCGGTCCCACAGCGCCGACAGCCGGCGCCACCCCGCCGCGTCGTCGGAGCCGAAGTGCCCGGCCAGTCCCGAGGCGGTGGCATCGACGCCGCGGTGCAGCGTGGCGCAGCGTCCATCGGCGAGGGGGTGCGCGAGTACGGAAGGGGCGTGGCTCCAGCGGAGTCCGAACTCGTGCAGGTTCAGCGCGGCGATCGTCGGCGAGGCCGCGGCGAGCGGGTGGAAGGAACTGAACGTGTCGCTCACGAAGTCCGGGTGCACCCCGCGGTCGCTGTGCACCGCGCCGCCGGGCACGTCCCGGGCCTCCAGTACCTCGACCCGCCAGCCGTGGTCGGCGAGGATGTTGGCGGCCACAAGCCCGTTCGGACCGGCTCCGACGACGACCGCGTCAGCGTCGTCGGTCATCGGTGTCCTTGGGGGCGGGGCCCTTTCGGGTTGCCGTCCCTTGAGCCGTTGTCCTTCGGGTCGGTATTCGGTTCCTCGGCGACCCGGGCGAGGTTGCGCAGCATCTTGCGGTTTCGCAGGTGTAGAAGCACCTCGCCCGGTGGGCCCTGCAGACGGGCGGCCAGGCCCCGGAGTGGATGCTCGTCCACCAGGACCAGGGTGTCGGTGTCCCATGGCAGTAGTTCGATGCCGATGCGAGCCGTCCCCAGCGGCGACGCCACCGCTTCCAGTTCCAGACGCCTGCCCGGGTCGCAGAGCCGGACGATGCATTCGTCCTGGAAGGTGAGCGGTCCGAGGCCGATCGTGTACACCAGACGCGCCCCCTGCCGAGGCCACGTGTCGTCGGCCCGTTCGACGCGCTTGGTTCCCACGACCCACTCGGCGTAGCGCCGCGCGTCGGCGAGCACATCCCACACGTGTTCCGGATTTGCGTTGATCAGTTGCTGTCGTCGTGCCATGTGCGGCGACTACCCGCGCCCGGTCGCACGTACCCGAAACGCCCGGGGGATCCACCGCCACGGCTCCCGCTTCGACGGCACCATCGTGCCAAGGCGGCCGGGGCGGCCATCTGGAGCCCCACGGCGCTCACGGGGGGCAAATGGGTCAAAGTGATACCCCTCTCGTACCTTCCGACGCCTCGGCGGCGCCGGATCGACCGCACTCGGGGACCGGTCGGCGGAACCGGGAGGATCGGCCGCGGTGCCGCCGTCGCCCCTCCCGGTCCCGGCTCCGCGTTCCGCGTTCCGCGTTTGCACAGCTCACGGACGGCTCTCGGGGTGGTGCGTCCTGCGAAGGCGTGGGATGTCGCGGCTCGGACGGGCGGTGAAGTGTCGGCGACCAGGCTGGTGGTCGGTCCGCGCGTCGGAAGCGGTGGAGGAGCGAGCCACCACCCATCCGCACTGTCAGCCGCCGAAGCGCAGCCGGAAGTTGCGCAGCGACAGCGACATCAGCGGATGGCGACCGGACAGCCGACCCAACGGGCCGTCGACGGGGAACTCCCAGCGGGCGGAAGCGAGCCGCAGAGCCGTACGCACGCGTGCGCGGCTCGTCTTCGGTCGGCCGTCGAGGGTTTGGACGATTCTGCCGGCGAGGGACCACCGTCCGGGAATCCGCAGGCGGGGCGTGAACTCGGCGCGGGCGATGCGGTGGGTGGTTTCCGCCCGTGCGTTCACCCGCCCGTGTGGGTCCTGCCGGATGTCGATGCGGGCCATGTCCTTGGGGATGCCCCACAGGGCGCGGCCACCGTCGCGTGCGACGGCATCGTCGACCCAGATGTCGCCGATGTGTGCCCTCAGGCGCGGCCCCTCGCGTACCAGCAGCACGACGAGGAGTTCGCGGTACGCGAGCACACCGCCGGGCTCGTAGACGACCCAGGCCGCGCCGATCAGGTGACGCCCCGCGATTACGACGGGCTTGGTCCCTGAGGGCGGGGCGATGGACAGACGGCGCCTCGGGACGGCGAAGAGCGACAGGTGCAGTCGTCCGCGCAGTTCCCATGGCTCCGGCGGGTGGACGGACACGCACGGGCTCCTCTCATCACAGGCGGCGGAGGGCGGACGGGCATGCGTGCGGGGGACGGGCGGAACGAGGCGACGCGTGCGGGCTGGTTGTCCTCGGCGTCACCGCCCACGGTGCCATCGTGCTCGTTCCTTTTGCCCCGCGCGCGCCGATGAAAGCAGGCCGGTGATCGGGCACGACGGCCCGGACCCGCTTCCCGGCCCCCGAGGCAACGGACACAGTGTCGCTCCCTTGACCGATGTTCTGACTCATTGTCGGTTGTGGGGTGTCTCGATTCGGCGGGAAGCTGACGCCCCGTCGGATCGTGTCCCCGGCCACCAAAGGGCCGGGGCAGGCATCCGCTACATGTGTGGGGCCGTTTCGGCCGCACCCCTCAGGGAGGTGGGATGTCCACCCAGCACCAACCCGTCGACAGCGCCAGGGTCGACGTGGCTCTGCCGGCCGCCGGCGAGCAGGTCAACCGGCTCAAGGCGAACTCCGTCGGTCTGGTCGGCGTCGTCTTCATGGCGGTCGCCACCGCCGCGCCGATCACCGCGATGACCGGCAACCTGCCGATCATCGCCGGCTCGGGCAACGGCATCGGCGCTCCCGCCGCCTACATCTTCGCGACCCTGGTGCTGACCATCTTCTCGGTCGGCTACGTCGCGATGGCCAAACACATCACCGCCGCCGGTGCGTTCTACGGCTTCATCTCCCACGGCCTCGGCAGGGTCACGGGCATGGCCTCGGGCCTGCTGGCGGTCCTGGCGTACATCGTCTTCGAAGCATCGATCATCGGCTTCTTCGCCGCCTCGTTCAAACAGCTCGCGAGCGACCAGTGGGGGCTCGACCTGCACTGGGGCTACTACGCGATGTTCGGCCTGCTGGTCATCGCGGGGATGGCCTTCTTCGACATCCACCTGACGGCCAAGTTCCTCGGCGTCGCGCTGATCCTGGAAATCGCGGTGCTCGCCGCCGTCTCCTTCGCGGTCTTGTTCACCGGCGGCGGCCCGGACGGCATCGTCGGCGAGGCGGTCAACCCGCTCAAGGCCCTCGACGGCGTCAACGGCAGCATGGGCGCGGCGGGCCTCGGCCTGTTCTTCGCGTTCTGGTCCTGGGTCGGCTTCGAATCGACGGCGATGTACGGGGAAGAGTCCCGCGATCCCAAGAAGGTCGTGCCGCGAGCCACCCTCATCTCGGTGGTGGGTGTCGGCCTCTTCTACATCTTCGTCTCCTGGATGATGGTCTCCGCGGCCGGAAAGTCCGGTCTGGCCGACGCCGCGTCCGAGGGCACGCTGTTCTTCGCGCCGCTGGGCGACCACTTCGGCGACACCTCGGTCAAGATCTTCCAGTGGCTGGTCGTCACCGGCTCCTTCGCCTGTGCGATGGCCTTCCACCAGTGCGCGTCGCGCTACCTCTACGCCATCGGCCGCGAGGGGTTCATTCACCCCGCGCTCGGCAAGACACACCCGAAGCACGGTTCCCCGTACGTCGCGTCGTTCACCCAGTCGGTCATCGCCATCGTCCTGGTGATCTTCTTCCTCATCGCGGACATGGACCCGTCGGTGCATCTCTACGGCCTGCTGGCGCTGCTCGGCACGATGGCGATCCTGATCGTGCAGACACTGTGCTCCTTCTCGGTCGTCGGCTACTTCCACGTCCAGGGCAAGCACCCCGAGACCCGGAACTGGTTCAGCACCCTCACCGCGCCGATCCTCGGCGGCGTCGCGATGGGCGCCGTTGTCGGACTGCTCGTCTACAACATGGACACGGCGGCGGGCGCGGCGGCGGACACCCTGCTGTTCAAGCTCATCCCGTACATCGTCGGCGGGTTCTTCGTCGCGGGCATCGCCCTCGCGCTCTACATGAAGAGCAAGCGCCCCGAACGCTACGAGCAGATGGGTCGCATGGTCCTCGAAGACGCGGCCGAGCGCTGATCTCTCCCTCAGGCCCCGGGCACTACGTACTTCCCTTTCGGTTCTGCGTACTTCCCGGGGCCCTGTCGTGCGCACCACCTGATCGTTGCCGCCGACCTCTTCGCCGACCTCGCCCGCCCCGGAGATGCTGCCGCTGCCCGGCCCGTACCGCTGCCGGATGGACCGCGTCACGGTGCCCGACGTCGCTCGCCGATCCTGGTCACCGGTCCCACGTCCTCGTCGAACTCACCCCCGTCGACGAACGCCACGTCCTCGCCGCGACCCTGCGCCGGGAGCGGCACCATCCCCGGCTCCACCCGCGACGGCGGTCCGGGGGAACGACGAGAGCAGCGGCGAATCCTCTCCCGGAAACGCTCTCGTAAACAGCCCTTTTTTCAGGCATGCACCCGAATGGGTGGGGCACAAGCGGGTCGGAGGTAAAACAATGATTCCCCTGCTGGTAGTCCTGCTTCTCGCCCTGATCCTTTTCGGTGCCGGTTTCGCTTTGAAGGCCCTGTGGTGGATCGCCGTGATCGTGCTGATCGTGTGGGCCCTCGGCTTCGTGTTCCGCTCGGCCGGCAGCGGCGGCAGCCGTGGCCGCTGGTACCGCTGGTGACAGCGCCGCCGGCATCGCGGTGACACGGTGAAAAGGGCTGTGGTGGGGCGGGCCCAAAAAGGGGGGGGCCACCCCCCAATACGAGTATGACACACCAAAAAAAAAAAAAACC
>NZ_JBEXCV010000091.1:12021-37362 GCF_040605455.1 Embleya sp. NPDC005575
CCGCGCGCCCGTCCGGGGTTTCAACCGTTCTATGGGGCGGCGCCCAAACCCAAACACGCCCCCCCCCCCCACAGCCCTTTTCGATATTCCCCGACGAATTCCCGAAACCGCCTCCGCGCACACGGGGAGCGGCTTTCCGGAGATGAATCCCGCTTTCGGGGGCAGGCTTCACACCACGGCCGGGGCCGCCGTGATCCCGCAGGGAATCTGCACCTCCACACGGCGACCCCGGCCTCCGCCTTTCCCTGGGCACGCACTTTGCGCGTCGAGGGTGCCGTGTCTCCACGTCGACGTCGGTGACCTCGACATCACCTACTGTGTGTCGTGGGCGGATCTACGTGTCGTGTTCGGCGCCCGGTCGGGGTTCGAGGACCACTGCTGCGGTCCGGGACGGTCGGCGTGCCGCGAAGCCGTCGAGGTTGTCGTCGGTCGGGCGCCGGCGCGCCCACAGCCGTGAGCGTTCGTCTCCGCGTCGACTCCGGCGATCCTCAGGGCGTCGTCAACTTCTCTTCGCTGATCGGGCCGGCGGCGCACACCGCGTAACCCTGCGCGGGGAAGGGCGTGTTCTGCGCGAACACCTTGATCGTGTAGGAGCCCGGCGCCGGGTTGCCGACGCGGACGGCTTCGACCGTGTTGGCGCGGTCCAGCGGGAGACCGGTGAGTTGCGCCACGGCGCTGCGGTCGAAGCCGGGGACCTTGTTGTAGGTGTGCTCCTCGTTGCCGACGTGCATGGTGCAGTCGGGTGTGGTCACCGCGAGGTCGAGGTTGTTCTGCACGGCGCTGCCGGGGCGGTCGGTCCAGGCCAGGACGACGCGCAGGTCGTCGGTGTGGGGCCCGTCCGGCACGGTGAGGCGGTAGGTGCGACTGCCGCGTCGGGTGCCCTCCGGGTCGGCGAACGCTTCGAGCGCGTCCGGATCGGCGTCGGACAGGTCGGCCCACACCAGCCGGCGATCCGCCGGCGCATCGGGAGTGGGCAGGACGGTGCTCAGGTCCAGCCGCCCGAAGCCCTGGTCGAAGTCGGGGTAGCCGAGATCCTGCACGGTGTGCGGCGTGCGCAGCGAGGGCAGGCGGCGCGTCGCGGCGATCAGGATGGCCTTCATGAGCGCGGCGGAGGGCGACGCGAGTCCGTGGACCTCGCGCAGGTATTGCCGGAGCACGGCGGCGGCACCGGCGACGACGGGAGCGGCCATGCTGGTGCCGCCGATGTACATGTAGTGCCCGTCGTGGTCGGGGCAGTCGCGCCAGGGCAGCCGTGGGTCCATCTGGGCGCTGCTGCTGCGGGCCGAGAGTACGAAGGTGCCGGGGGCGAGCAGGTGCGGCACGACGCTCCCGTAGTCGCTGGGGCCTCGGCTGCTGATCGCGGCAGGCAGGTCGGGGTTGCCGCATACGTGCTCGTCGCCGGCCGGCGGCAGCGGGAACTGGGGCTGCCGGAAGCGGTCCCAGGTCAGATCGGCGAGGCCGTCGTTGTCGCGGTCGGTGTCGCACGCGCCGACGGTGAGCGCGTTCTTGGCGGTGGCGGGGGTGCCGCAGGTGTTGAACTCGTGGGTTCCCTTGGGGGCGACGCCGCTGTTGCCGGCCGCGACCACCACGAGCACGTCGGGATGCTCGGCGACGAACTTGTCCACGGCGAGCGAGTATTGGTCATAGGTGCCCGAAAGCGGGTTGCCCCAGCTGAGGTTGATGATGTGCGCTCCCGCGTCGACGGCACGGGTGAGCATCGGACCCAGGCTGGGGCCCACGTGGAGTCGGTTGTCCTCGTCGAAGACGCGGAAGACGGCCGACCGGGCGCCGGGGGCGACACCGGTGATCAGGCCCCCGCTTGCCGCGCCGGAGCCGGCGATGATGCCGGCTACGTGGGTGCCGTGGCCGCAGACGTCGAACGCGTCGCCGCCGACCAGGGATTCGTCCACGACGATGCGGTCGACGAGGTCGGGGTGGGTGCCGTCGACGCCGCTGTCGAACATGCCGACGATCTCACCCGCCCCGGTCCAGGGCACCCGCGCCGCCGGCGCGGCACCGTCGGCTCGCGGTCCGACGCGGTCCACGCCGACGAGCCGGCGGGCATGGTCGGCATAGAGCAGAGGTGGCCGATAGGGGGTGACCAGACGGGTCTCGTCCCGGGCGGCAACGACGGCGAGCAGGTCGCGCCGCCGGTCCCCGGTCAGGTCGGTGCGAAAGCGCAGCATGACATCGACGCCGGCGAGCACCTCGACGCCGGGCGTGGCCTCCAGGGCCGGGCGAAGCGTGGCGAGGTCGAGGGGGTCGTGCACCAGGACGTCGAAGGTGTCGAGGTATGGGTCCGGTGTGGCGGCGCCCTCGGCGGCGGCCAGGTGTGGACCGGCGGCACGCCGGCCGTCCCGGTCGAGCGCGTCGTCGAGCGCGCGTGTGACCGAGTCGGCGAGGCCCCAGGGGCGCACCGCGATCACCCACGACAGGTCGGCGACCAGGTCGCGTTGCTCGGGAGCGAGGCGGAGGCGGTAGGTCCCGGGCGGCTGGAATTCGGCGACGCGGGCACCGATCTCGGCGAAGGCGGTGCGACGGGCCCGGTCCAGCGGTCCGCGCAGACGTACCAGGTAGGTGTTGTACCGCGGCTCGCCCGACGGGACGGGAAGCGGCAGCGCGGTCTCCGGGTCGGCCGTGTCCTGTTCGCCCGCGCCCACGGCCCGTTCGGTGAGGTCGGCCACGAACTCCGGATCGGGCGCGACCCGATCGGCGGTGCCGGCCGCGCCGGCACCACGCGGGGGCAGCATGCTCTGCGGGCCGGCACTGCCGGGTACCGCGTTCGTCGTCGTGGTCTCGCCCCGGGCTGTGTGTTCGGCCGTGAGATCGGCGCGGACGTCGACGAGGCAGCCGGCCGCGCGCAGTCCGGTGATCCGCTCCCCGGAGGTCTCGGCGAGGATGACCCCCCGGTAGCGGTGCGTCCGGTCCCCGAGGATCGCCTCGACGCGCTCGGCCTCTCGGTCGGTGTCGAAGTAGACGGCGATGCGGTACCGCGTGTCGCGTGCTCCCTCGGGATCGGCTCTGCCGGACATCCTGGTCTCGCTTTCGGCGAAATGGTCGCGCTGGTGGGTCGTTTCGGCGTCAGTCCTCCCGGTCGTCGGTGTGTGCCCAGACCTCGGCGACGGGTGCGGCCCGTTCGGTGATGCCGTCGAGCAGCCACAGTCGGGTGCGCTTCTCCCCGGCCGGCGCCGATCCGTCGGCGAGCAGGGCGGGGCCGCCCCGGGGGAGTGGCGTGAGCACGAGCTCGAACAGCAGCTCGACCTCGACGGGGAGCCGGGTGACGGTCGGCGGGTCAGGCATCGTCGACGCCCGCCTCGGAGAGTCCCGCGAGCAGGCCCCACGTGGCGAGCGCACCGCAGACGCTGGTCCAGTAGCCGTACGACTCGTAGTAGGACACCGCCCACATGGTCTGCTGGTTGAGGCGGAATTTGTGAGTGGGGAGTTCGCCGTTGATCTGGGGGTCGGACATGTTGCGGACCACGACCCAGTCGGGCACGTGATCCGAACCCGCGTCGGTGAGGTCGGCGCAGGTCATGCCGAGCGCTGCGTCGCCCATCTCGACGGCCGATCCCTCGTGTTCCAGGCCGTTCGTGGACGTGCCGTACTCGAAGTAGTCGGTGGTCAGGACCGGGTGGAACTCGGGCATGTCCCGTGCGCCCTGCTCGATGCGGACGGTCGGGTTGTTGGCGGGCGGCTGAAGCAGCGGCCCGATGAAGGGGAAGCGGGTGGACGGTGGGCCGAGCGGTGGTTCGGCGAGCCGGTCGGCGAAGCCGCGCATGAGCGTTTGCGCGTCGTCGATCCGGCCGAGTGGGAGGGTCCAGTCGCACTTGTACGTCCGGCCGTTGAAGTCCTCGTTGTGGAACTCCTTTTGACAGCGGAACCTCGCCGCGCGCGTGACCACCACGTCGCCCAGGGGGAAGTCGCCGAAGACGCTGCCCGAGGTGCCGATGGTGGCGATCACCCGCGGCCGGACCTCGTCGATGATCTGCTCGAAGAAGTCCCGGACGGGCAGGGTGGCGGTGCCTTCGCCGGTCTTGCGACCGTCCTGGTTGAGGTGGAGTTCGGACTTCACGCACAGCACGTCCAAGTCGCCGAGCTTGACCGGGAAGTACGAACCCAGGCGTGGCGGTCGGGCGGCGAGCGAGGGCGCTCCATTTCTGATCAGCGGCCGGTAGTGCTCCTCGAAGCGGCGGGTGTACCGATACCAGCGCAGTCGCCCGAAGCCTTGGGTGAACACGTCGGCGAGGGCGTTTTGTTCGGCGACGGTCCAGGTGATCACGACGACGTCGGCACGCGGCAACGCGGCCTCGGGAGACGGTTCGACGTCGAAGGGCTGTGGGACGGGCGCGAGCCCGTCGGGGAAGACGATCCCGAGGTTGGCGGCGAGGACGGGGCCTTCCGGCGCCGCGGCCAGGTCCGGCGACAGTTCGAGGTCGGCCGGCGTGATCCCGGCGGACAGCAGGGCGCGGGCGATGTCGACTCGCTCGTCGAGGGTGTCCATGATGCGGCCTTTCGAAAATCGTTCCCGGCCGGCCCCGCGTCGGTGTGTCGGTTCCTCGCCGGCGTGCGCCTCAGTCGGGGTCCGGGAGTTGCTCGTGCACCGGACAGGGGCGGCAGGTCGACGGCGGCTCACGCGAACCTGGTTCCGCGTTCGGCGACGGACCGATGTCGCTACCGACGACACGCACGTCCATGAATCCAGTGCAGCACGAACCGACCGCTTTGCGCCTGTCGCGCACGACGCCGAGGCCATGACCGGTAGCGTTGTGTTGATGGGCGATCATGTTCGGTACGCGTTTCGGCGCGAGTGCTCGACGTACCTCGTCGTCCCGGTAGCCGGCCGGTGAGCCGTGTCGTCGCCCGGTTCGCGGTGGCGCACCGCACCGGCGCGTGTGACCGGGTCGGCATCGTCGATGCGGCCCTTGTACGAGGACTGGTTCCTGCTTCCGCGCGGAGCCGTGCGCGGCCGACTCAGGTGGGTTTCGCCCCGAGGAAGCGTGTCAGCACCAACCGCAGCATCGGGGCCTGATCCAGGGGCGCGAAGTCCGGGTCGGTGGCGATGCGGGCGAAGAGGCCGTCGATCTGGGCGGCCACCCACGTCGCGGCCCCGGCCGGGTCCAGCGTGTCGTCGATCCGACCGGCTGCGGCCGCGCGGCGCAGCAGGTCGGCGATGCCGGCGCGCAGTTGGCGGTCGTTGCGGGCGACAAGGGCGGCGATGCCCTCGTCGCGCTGGGCCTCGGCGGCGGTGTCCAGGGTCAGGCTCGCGTACGTGGGGTCGGCCGCGAGCCGTACCACCGCGTCGATCAGGCCGAACAGCGCGGCCAGCGCGTCTTGTGCGTGCGCCAGTTCGGCGAGGTAGGCCGCGGTCTCGACGCCTTCCTGTTCGATCAGGGCGACGATGATCGCGTGCTTGCTGGGGAAGTAGTGGAAGACGTTCCCGGGGCTCATGCCCGCGCGTGCGCAGATGTCCGCCGTCCGGGTGCCGTGGAACCCCTTGTCGGCGAAGCAAGCCGCGGCGGCCTCGAGGATCTGGCGGCGTTTGGCGGCGTGTTTGACCGGGTCGACTGTACGCATGACCTGCTCACCCTACCTGGCAAGGCTGGGTAGGACGTGACCGTGCTGGATGCGCGACCTCGGATCGGTGGTCGCAGTCTCACGGTGCGCGCCGGCGACACCCTGACCGACAAGAACGGTGTGACGCGGCGGGCGGGTTTTCGCACCCGGTCAGTACTTCAACGCCGGACCCGCGATGCTTCCGCAGTGGCGGTCAGCACGGACTACTGCCGTGAGTTGGGGGTGCCGTTGGAGGTGTTCTCCGGCGCGACGACGGTCTCCCGTCCACCCTGAGGCTGACCCGTTTCTACCTCGCTGGGCGGACGTCGGTGTCGCACTCCGTCGATAATTTAGACCGACCAGTCGATCTACTATTCGGTTCGCCCTTCGAGGGCGCGCCCGCCCGCGCCTCGATCGAGGCGCGGGCCCACGAGTGCGCCGACCCCCTCTCCACCCTCCCCCTCTGAAGGACCCGACCTTGCTACGCACATCCCTGCGCAACCTCGTCGCCTACAAGGTGCGCCTCGCCCTCACCGCGCTCGCGGTCGTCTTCGGCGTCGCGTTCGTCTCGGCCGTCCTGGTCTTCGGCGACACCCTGAAGCAGGCCATGACCGAGGCCGCACTGCGCGATCACCGCGGCATCGCGGTCGACGTTCGCGCGACCAAGAACGCCGTCGACCACCTCCAGACCCCGCCCATCGACGAACCCCTCGTAGCCAGGCTCCGCGCGTTGCCCGGCACCGCGTCGATCACCGGCCACGTCAACGGGTTCACCGCCGTGGTCGACCGCGAGGGCAAACTCGTGCGCAAGAAGACGAACGCGGTCGGCACCAACGCGATACCCGGCCCGGACGGCAAGGACCCCAGATACACGGTGACCGCCGGACGCCTCCCCGCGAGGGCGGGCGAGGTCGCACTCGACACCAAGACCGCCAAGGCCGCCGGGTACAAGGTCGGCGACCGGATTCGGATCGTCGCCCGCGGACCCGTCCTCGACCAGACCGTGGTCGGCGTCTTCACCACCGACAGTGCCGCCGTCGAGGCCGGCGGCTCGCTCACCCTCTTCGACACCGCCACCGCCCAGGCGCTTTACCTGGAACCCGGCGTCTACAACGAACTGCGCCTGCACGCACGCCCCGGCACCACCCAGGAGCAACTCCGCGCCGCAGCAGCCCCGTCGGTCCCCAAGGGTGCGGAGGCCCTCACCGGCGACAAGCTACGCCAGGACGACCGTAACAAGGTGGACAAGGAGATCGCCTCACTGCGCACACTGCTCCTGGTCTTCGCCGGCATCGCGCTGTTCGTCGGCAGCTTCATCATCGCCAACACCTTCTCCATGCTCGTTGCGCAACGCACCCGCGAACTCGCCCTGCTGCGCGCCATCGGCGCCACCCGTAGGCAGGTGACCCGCTCGGTGATGTTCGAGGCCCTCGCGGTCGGCATCGTCGCCGGACTCGGTGGATTCGTCATCGGCATCGCGCTGGCCGTCGGCCTGCGCGGCATCCTCAACACCGTGGGCGCCGACCTCACCCCCGGACCGACCGTCGTCGCCCCCACGACCGCTCTGCTGAGCCTGGCCGTCGGCATCGGCGTCACGCTCCTCGCCGCGTGGCTGCCGGTACGCCGAGCCGCGAAGATCCCACCCGTCGCGGCACTGCGCACGAGCCTGCCGCCCACCACGTCGAGCCTGCGCCGCCGCAACATCACCGGCGCGCTGACCGTCGCGCTCGGCGGCGTCGTGCTCCTCGCCGGCATCAAGGGCTCGGCCACCGGCAACGCCAAGGTGATCACCGTGATGGGCGGCGCGGGCATCGTCCTGATCGGCGTCATCGTGCTCACCCCGCTCATCGCCGCACCCGCGATCCGCGTGTTCGGCGCGGTGCTTCGGCGCGTCCATCCCGTCGAGGGTCGGCTCGCGCACCAGAACGCGGCCCGCAACCCACGCCGCACCGCCGCCACCGCGGCCGCCCTGATGATCGGCATGGTGCTGGTCACCTCGCTGACCGTCTTCAGCGCCTCGCTCAAGCAATTGGTCGACCGCACCCTGTCCAAGGGCATCACCGCCGAGTTCGTGCTCAGTTCGTCGGCGGACGGGCAGGCACTGGCGCCGGAGATCGCCGCCGCCGTCGCGAAGGTGCCCGGCGTCACCGCCGTCAGCCCGGTCCGCGAGGCGCAAGCGACCGTCGACGGCAAGGAATACGCGATCACCGCGGTCGACCCGGCGAGCGCGTTCTCGGTACTCGCGACCACATTCACCCAGGGCGGCCCGCAATCGCTGCCCACCGGACTGCTGGTGTCGAAGCAGACGGCCGACAACCGCAAATGGCGGGTCGGGACGTCCGTCTCGGTCACCTTCCCCGACGGAGAACGAACTCGACTGCCCATCGGCGGAATCTACGACGAAGCCCCGATGCTCGGCGCCCTCACCGTCTCGCTCCAGACATTGACACCGCACGTCGACGTCGTCGGCGACGACTTCCTGCTTGCGAAGGTCGCGGCGCAGCATCGGGACGGGATGCGCGACGCGCTCCGCAAGGCGGTCGGCAACAGCCCTGCGGTCAACGTGCAAACGTCGAAGGAGGTTCGCAAGGACTTCAACAAGCTCTTCGACATCATGCTCGACATCGTCTACGGACTGCTGTCCATGGCGATCGTCATCGCCGTGCTCGGCGTGGTGAACACGCTGGCCATGTCCGTCTTCGAACGCACCCGCGAAATCGGCATGATGCGCGCCATCGGGCTCGACCGGCGCCGTACCCGACGGGTGATCCGCTTGGAATCCCTGATCATCTCGCTCTTCGGGGGCATCCTGGGCGTCGTCCTCGGCCTGATCGCCGGGATCGGCGGCGTCAAGGGCATGGCCCGCTCCACCAAGGACCTGACCGTGGTGATCCCCTGGGACAGGATGCTGATCTTCCTGATCCTCGCCGCGATCGTGGGCGTCCTCGCCGCGGCATGGCCCGCCCGGCGCGCCGCCCGGCTCGATGTCCTCACCGCCCTGCGCACCCACTCGGCACGGCCACCCGCCCGCCCCCGGCCGCGCCACCCACGCGGCCGGGGCCGTCCCCTCGTCCACACCGATCGAGACTCCTCCGCATCGTCTTCGGCACTCCGCTCCCGCGACGATCACGTGAAGGCTGCGACGACACCGCCGATCAACAAAGCGGACCCCAGGAATATGAAGCCCGGGGCGATATGCCTCACCGTCCGCTGCGCCGAGGACAATCGCTCGTCGGGTGACCGGGAGAGCGAGTCGACGGAGTTCTCGGCGAAGAACCGCGCGGCGCGCCGGCCATCGAGCAGAAACCAGATCCCGACCACGACGAAGACGAGCCCGACGACAGGAAGCATCAACAACGACGCCGGATCCGCGCCGTCCGAGCCCCAGCTCTCCACCAGATAAGCGCTCATCGTCACATTATCCTCTCGGCGAGTGATCGGAGGGTCAAGGGCGACCCATGGGTTCGGTGCGCCCGCGATTCACCCTCCGATCACCGGCGCGGCGAGCACATCCGGGTGTTCCCGCTGTCCAACTGGACCGAGCTGGACATCTGGCAGTACATCGCCGACGAGGGAATCGAACTGCCGCCGCTGTACTACGCCCACCGCCGCACGGTGTTCGAACGCGACGGCATGCTGCTCGGCGTCACCGACGTCACGCCCCCGCTCGACGGCGAGGTGCCGTTCGAGGAGACCGTCCGCTTCCGCACCATCGGCGACGCCACCGGCACCGGAGCCATCCGCTCCACCGCCGTCAACGCCCACGAGGTCGCCGCCGAGGTCGCCGCCACCCGTATCACCGAGCGCGGCGCCACCCGCGCCGACGACCGCATCTCCGAAGCCGGCATGGAAGACCGCAAGCGCGAAGGGTACTTCTGGACATGACCACCAGCACGCCCGCACCGGGCATCCCGGCTCCCGGCGCAATCCCGGTCGCAGCGCAGCCCACGGAACTGCTGCGCATCGCCACCGCGGGGGTCCGTCGACGACGGCAAGTCCACACTCGACGAGGCGACGAACAACACTGTCGGCGCCGGCATCCTGCTGGACGACGCATGAGCGCCCCCGAACACCGGGCTCAGTCCCGCACACCGCTGACCGATCGGGCGGCGTACCGGCTCAGCCCTGCTTGCCGTAGAGGCGGAGCGTGATCGGGGCGCACACGAGGGTGATGACGGCGGTGGCGGTGAGGGACCAGGCGATCTTGGCGCCGGTGCCGCCGGTGTCGTTCACAGGGCCCGGGCCGCGGTCGCCACAACGCGCCGCGCCGGATCGGCACGACGCGGAAGCGGTCGAAGGCTCCGCCTTGCACGTCCTGGGCGAGACGGGCACCGCAATCGCGAGCCGGTCGGCCTCCCGTGGTGGCAGGGCGGCCGCCCATATCGTCCCGTAGGCATGTCGTATCCGTATTTCTGTGGATTGGTATCCGAGGGCGTCATTGCCTGGCGGGAATTCTGCGGTGACAACGACAAGCATTCCTTGATCATCTCCGGTGGCCGAGAATTTGGGTCTTGCCAATAAAAAGAAGGACTGGCAATAATTCGATCACCAATTCGAACGGCCCTACCCGGGCCGAGAGAGGAGACGTCATGATGCGTCTCGCCGACCGCCTGCTCAACCGCGTGGCCCAAAAGGTCACGGTCGAAGCCGGCTGCTCGAACTACTACTACTGCCAGAACGGCTACTACTACCTGCGGCAGTGCTGCCTCAACGAGGGCTGTCACACGGTCCTCATCGCCAAGGGCTGCTGACACCGCTCCGGCGTCCGCTGCGGGTGGGGCGCGATTCCCACCCGCAGTACTCCGCGAAGCGATTTTGCGACAACAGAATTCCCCGACACAATAATTTCCGGCGGGATGGCTGTTGTTGATACCGGGACGTACGGCCCATAAGGTCGACGCCCTGGGGATTGCCTCGACAACTGTTTACCGCACGACATTGCGCACGCGCCTTCGTCGAGCCCCGACCGACGAATTGAACGTGCGTCGAGCCACCGGAAAGATCGAACGATCCCGCCCGACTCGGCGGCGGGCCGCGATGATTTCGCTGCCCGCCGTTTCCGCGTGCCATAAAGGGGGTGCCCATGGGATGCGTATATGTGGGCTGCGCTTGTCTGGTCGGCCTGGTATTCGCCGTCTCCGCGGTCTCGAAGTTCCGAGATTTCGGCGGATTCGTCGGTTCGGTGCCACACCTGGTGCCGATGCCGACCGGATGGGCCCGGCCGACTGCGGTCCTCGTGGTGGCCGCGGAAACGTCGGTACCGGTGCTGGTCGCGGTTCCGCCTCCGGGCGCACTCGGGTTCGGGGTCGCGGCGGCCCTGTTGATCGCCTTCACCGTCGCGATCGCCACGGCGCTGCGCCGGGACCGCCGCTCCTCGTGCCGCTGCTTCGGGGCCTCCGACGTCCCGCTGGGCACCCGCCATCTGGTCCGCAACGGAGTACTGCTCGCCGTCGCCCTCGCCGGCGCCGCGACGACCGGCCCGGGCGGTTTTGCCGATCCTCCGCCGCTCGCCGGCGCCCTGATCGCGGGCGTGGCGGGCCTGATCGGCGCACTCCTGATCATCACTCTCGACGACATCGTCGACCTGTTCGCGAGGACTGCCTGATGCCCTATCTCGTCGCCGCCGTCGTGGTGCTCGCTCTTGTCACCGCGATCAATCTGCTGCTCACCCTGGGTGTCATCCGTCGTCTACGCGAACAACCGGACCGGGCGCACGGCGGCAACGCGCCTTCGGGCGCGCCCCCGACCGCGCTGCGACCCGGCGCCCGCCCGGAGGTGTTCACCGCGATCACCACCGAGGGCGAACAGGTCTCCGATTCCGATGTGTACGGCCTGGTCGGGTTCTTCTCCGCGAACTGCACGCCCTGCCACACACTCGCGCCGCTGTTCGCCGAACACGCCCGAACCCTGGGTCGGGACCGGGTCATAGCGGTGATCGCGGACACCGACGCCGAGTTGTCGGCCATCCTGGCTCCGGTGGCCCGGGTGATCGTGGAGGACTACGACGGTCCGGTCCAGGCGGCTTTCCACAACACCTGGACGCCCGCGGTGTACCTGCTCGGCAGGGATCAGCGGGTGGTGGCCAGTGGTGGTCGGATGACGGATCTGTTCAGCGAAGCCCCCGCGTGAGTCGACGGATACCCGCCCGCGAGTCGGCCGCCGCCGCGCGCGAGGCGCTGGCGCTGATCCTGCGCGCGGCGCCCGTCCAGGCGGCGGGGTCACTGGCGGCCACTATCGGCCTGGCGGGCCTGCCGATCGCCACCGCATGGTTGACCAAATTGGTGATCGATCGGTTGGCCGAGGCGCATGGTTCGATCACCGCTCCGGCGCTCGCTCTCGCGCTTACCGGGTTGGCGGCGACCGTACTGCCGGGGCTGGGCCGCTATCTGCACGCCCAAGTCGGCCGGGCCACCGGAGTGCTGGCCACCGATCGACTGTTCGGCGCGGCCGAACGCCAGGTGGGACTGCGGCGGTTCGAGGATCCGGGATTTTTGGACCGACTGCGGCTGGCCCAGCAGGGCACCACCAACTTCGGCGTTCTGGTGGACGGCGCGGGCAGCACCCTCCAGGGCACGCTCACCCTGGTCGGCTTCATCGGCTCGCTGTTGTTCCTCAGTCCCACGATGACCGCCCTGGTGCTGGTGGCGGGTGTGCCGGTGCTGATCGCCGAACTGCGGTTGTCCCGAATGCGGGCCGGGATGGTATGGGACAACGAGCAGGTGCACCGCCGGGAGTTCTTCTACAGCGGACTGCTGACCGGCGTCCAGGCGGCCACGGAAATCCGGCTGTTCGGGATCGGTCCGGTCCTGCGGGCGCGGATGATGACGGAGCGTCGGCGCGCCAACGAGGCCGAACGCCGGATGGATCTGCGCGAGTTCGCCACCCAGGGGGCACTGGGCGCGCTCGGCGCCGCGGTGGCCGGCGGCGGCCTGTGGTGGGCCGTGACGGCGGCCCGCGACGGCACGCTCACCGTCGGGGACGTGGTGATGTTCGTCGCCGCACTCACCGGCATCCAGAACGCGCTGAACACCCTGGTCACCTCGATCGCCTCCACCTACGGACAACTCCTCGGCATGACCCACTACGTCGCGGTCGCCCGCGCCGAACCCGATCTGGCCTCGGCGACCGAGACCGTACCCGCCCCGGAGCCCGACGTGGGCATCGAGTTCCACGACGTGTGGTTCCGCTACAGCGACGACCACCCCTGGGTGCTCGGCGGTGTCGACCTGCGCGTCCCGCGCGGTCGGGCGGTGGCACTGGTGGGACTCAACGGCGCGGGCAAGAGCACGCTGGTCAAGCTGCTGTGCCGGATGTACGACCCGACCCGGGGTCGGATCACCTGGGACGGCGTGGACCTGCGCGACATCCCGCCGGCCGAGTTGCGCGGGCGGATCAGCGCGGTGTTCCAGAACCACATGAACTACGACATGACGGCCGCGGAGAACATCGCCCTCGGCGACCCGGACAGCCTGGACGACCGGGCCCGAATCGAGGCCGCAGCGGAACGGGCGGGCATCCACGAGAAGTTGGCCGCGTTGCCGCGCGGCTACGACACGCTGCTGACCCGGATGTTCTTCAGCGAGGCCGACAAGGAGGACCCGGACACCGGCGTGGTGCTCTCCGGCGGCCAGTGGCAACGCCTGGCCCTGGCACGGGCGTTCGTGCGGGTCGGTCGCGAGCTGATGATCCTGGACGAACCCAGCTCGGGCTTGGACCCGCAGGCCGAGCACGAGGTGCACACCCGGATGCGCGAGTACCGCGAAGGACGCACCAGCCTGCTCATCTCGCACCGGCTCGGCGCGGTGCGCGACGCGGACCTGATCGTGGTCCTGGACGGCGGTCGGATCGTCGAACAGGGCCCACACGAGGAGCTACTCGACCGCGAGGGCCACTACGCGAGCCTGTTCCGGCTCCAGGCCGCGGGATATCAGGAGGCGAAGTGAACGGGCGAACGATGGCAGTCGCCGGCGCCGCGGCCGGCGCGCTGGGCGGCGCGGCGCTCCTGTGGATGCAGCGACGCTACATGGTGGCCACGGTCGAGGGGCCCAGCATGGAGCCCACGCTCTCCCCGGGTGATCGGCTCCTGGTGCGCCGCAGCGGTCGGGTCCTGGCCGGCCAGGTGGTGGTCGTCCGGATCCCGAATCCGGCGACGCTGCCCGGACTGCCGCCCGAGCTGCGGCAGTTGGATCCGGCAGAGCTGGCCGCGCTGCCGATGCGGCCGGATCTGGCCCCACAGCCGGCCGGTCGGCTGATGATCAAACGGGCGGTGGCGGTGGAGGGCGATCGGGTACCCCGGGATCGGTTCCCTGTGCTGCGCGACGTGGCCGGGGAGGTGGTACCCGACGGCGCGCTGGTCGTGCTGGGCGACAACGCCGCCTCGAGCTGGGATTCGCGCGCGTACGGATTCGTGCACCGTCACCAGGTGGTCGGCGTGGCGGTGCGCCGGATCGCGCCGCCGGGCGCTCCGCGAACCTCGGGCGAGGGGCTGATGCGGGCGGCGCCGGCATACGAGGCCGGAGGTACGCGGGAATCGAACCCGTTCGACGGCACGTGGCGCGGGATCGATCCCGTCCGTTTCGGCGATCACGGCGAATACGGCAACTGATCGAGCACCGCTTCCCCTGGTCCACGCCTCGGCCACCCCGACGGCGTCACCCCGACGCGCTCGACGAATTCGTGCCCGTCACTCCGTGCCCGGCGGCATCCATCCCGAATTCACCGCTCGCCGACCTGGATTACGGTATGCGCGCATTTCCCACGCCGTGGTCCACTGCCGCAGGACGCCGAGCCGGGGGTGGCCACGGCACTGTCCTGTCGGCAGGACGGCGAATCCCGTGGCTTGGGGAAATTCGGGTCCTTGAAAGGACCGGCCGGCCGCTCTACGTTGATGCCGCGGCGCTCTCCAGCCCAATATCGAATGCGTTATTCAGTGGATTCAGAACCGGGGGAGAGTAGACCTTGTCCGAACCTCATTTCCTCGCTGCCCGCTCAGCCGACGCGGTCACCGGGAGCATGCTCGCGGGGCTTGCCCTGATCCTTGCCGCGGCATTCGTTTTCGGCCGACTGGCCACGCGCGTCGGACAACCGGCGGTCGTGGGAGAGATCGTCGCGGGACTCGTCCTGGGGCCGAGCCTGCTGGGCCTGTTCCCGGGCGACCCCACCGAGGTCTTGTTCCCGTCGGATACCCGGCCGCTCTTCCAAGCGCTGTCGCAACTGGGCCTGGTGCTCTTCATGTTCGGCATCGGTTATCAGTCGGACGTCTTGCACCTGCGAGGAGCCGGTCGCCAGGTCACCGCGGTGTCCCTCGGTTCCGTCACCCTGCCGTTCCTGCTCGGAACCGGGCTGGCGGCGTTGCTCTACCCCTGGTACGACAATTCCCAGCTCAGAACCGACGGCATGCTCGCACCGGTCCTCTTCCTCGGGGCGGCGATGTCCATCACCGCCTTCCCGGTGCTCGCCAGAATCATCGCCGAACGGGGCATGCAGCGCAGCCGCATCGGTGCGATGTCTCTCGCTTGTGCCGCCATCGAGGACTTCCTCGCGTGGTGCGTGCTGGCCGTGATCGTCGTCATCGCAACCGCCGGTGGGCCCTGGCCGCTGGTACGGATGATGCTTGAGTCGACCCTGTTCCTCCTGATCCTCGTCTACATCGTCCGCCCCGGACTGCGGTGGTTGTCGGCTTCGGAGCGGAGACAGGCCGGTAGCGCCCTCATCCATGCCGTCCTCGTCACCGGCCTGCTGCTGTCCGCCTGGGCCACCAACGAAATCGGGCTGCACGCCGTCTTCGGTGCCTTCGCCTTCGGCGCCGCCGTACCACGCCGGCAGATCGAGGAGCAGGCTCCCGAGGCTGCCGCGCTCATCGACCGGACCGGTCTCTTCCTGCTGCCGGTCTTCTTCACCGTCACCGGTCTTTCGGTGGATCTCGGCAGTCTCGGCCGGCGCGGCCTCGTGATGGTCTTCGCCGTCATCCTGGTGGCGTGTGTGGGCAAGTTCGTGGGAGCGGCCACCGCTGCCCGCCTGTCCGGCGCGTCGGGGCACGAGTCGATCACGCTCGGAGTCCTGCTCAACGCCCGCGGACTCACCGAACTGGTCATCCTGAACGTGGGCCTCGGGCTGGGAGTGCTCGACACGCGGGTGTTCACCGCCATGGTGATCATGGCCTTGGTGACGACGCTCATGACCGGACCGTTGCTCCAACGCCTGGGCTTTCGACAGGGTTCACGTCCGGCCGCCGCTTCTTGCAAGAGCCTGGAGAAACCTCGCGAGACCATCGAGAAGGGTGCCTGATCAGGGCGGCGCCCAGGAGCGCGGCGCTTCGGGGACACGACCGGCGGGGGTGCCTCGGCGAGAGAACGGCGAGCGACGAGCGCGGCAGCCGGGCGTCGTCCGCGAGTGTCCGGATCACGGGGAAACCTCACTCGATCGCTGTCCCGTCCACCGGACACCGAATCCGGTCGGTAGCTGACGGCGAGTCCGTCATCGAGCATCCGAAAACGTTTTCCGCCACGGCACCGGTGGGGCCCGTTCGACGGTGAGGTTGGCAGGTGCGGTCGGCAACCGCGTGGACGTCCTCGCCGGCGTCCGTCCGGGCCGGAGCGTTGTCAACGCCGATACCCGTCCCGTACGGTCGATCCCTATCGCCGGTGGACACGCGATTGCCCTGCCGTTTTCATCCTCAGGAAAAGCCAATCACGATCACGACGGATGTCGTGGTCAATCCGGCAACCGGAAGAGAGGGGGCGCCGTGACGGTCGAATTAGTGGACGAGCACGGTCTTTTCAGCGACCGTTATATGCAAGACAATTACGGCGTATTTGCCGAGCTTCGCCGGGTGGGTCCGATACATCGTGCGAATACTCCGAGTGGAATTCCGGTGTGGGTCGTCACGGGCTACGCGGAGGTATCCACCGCGCTGACGGACAGGCGACTGTGCAAGGACTCGGCCCGGCTGCGAGCGATCATCGACCGGGCGACGGCGGCGAGGCTCGACGGATCGCGCGTGGCCGAGACGGTCGCCACCGACATGCTCAACAGCGACCCGCCCGAGCACACCAGGCTGCGGAAGCTGGTGGTCAAGGGGTTCAGCGCGCGCCGCATCGAACGGCTGAGGCCGCTCGTCCAGCAGATCACCGACGACTTGCTGGATGCCATGGTGGCGCGGGCCGCGGACGGGACGGTCGACTTCGTCGATGCCTTCGCCTTCCCGCTACCGCTCACCGTCATCTGCGAACTGCTCGGCATTCCCCGCGCCGACCAGCGCTCGTTCCGCGCCTGGTCCACCGTCATCGTGGGCTCCTCGTCGCGGGACGACCTGCGCCGGACCACCACGGCCCTGGGCGGCTACCTCGCGCAGATGATGTCCGCCAAGCGGTCCGCGCCGGGCGACGATCTGCTCTCCGATCTGGTCGAGGCCAGCGACACCGACGACCGGCTCAGCCCGCTGGAGCTGGTCTCGATGGCCTGCCTGCTGCTGATCGCCGGGCACGAGACGACGATGAACCTGCTCGGCAGCGCGCTCCTGGCGCTCCTGCGGCACCCGGATCAGTTCGCGAAGCTGCGGACCCGGCCGGAGCTGCTGGACGCGGCGGTGGAGGAAACGCTCCGGTACAACTCCCCTGCTCCCGTCACCACTTGGCGGTACGCGGCGGAACCGATGACCATCGGGGGCTCCCCGATAGCGACGAACGACATCGTGCTGCTGGCCCTGGGCGCCGCCAACCACGACGAGCGCTTCCCGGACCCGGACGCCTTCGACATCGAACGGCAGAGCACCGGCCACCTCAGCTTCGGGCACGGCATTCATTTCTGCCTGGGTGCCGCGCTGGCCCGGATGGAGGCGCAGGTCGCACTCGGTCGGCTGATCGAACGCTTCCCAGACATCGCGCTCGCGGTCCCCGCCGACGAACTGCGCTGGCGCCCGAGCACGATCATGCACGGCCTGGCGGCCCTGCCCGTGCGGCTGGGGCGGTAACCACCCACGACGCGTGCCGTACCGGGCTCCGGTGCGGCCGGATGACCGAAAGCCCGCCCGCACCGGGCGGCCGGCACGGAGGAGAGGCACAGATGGACGAGGAGCGCCGGATCCAGGTCGAGGATCTCGTCTGCGAACTACTGGAGCTGGACCGGGCCGAGGTCACCGACACGAGCAGCTTCGTCGACGACCACGGGGCCGACTCGCTGAATCTGATCGAGATCCTCGCCGGGCTGGAGAAGCGGTTCAACGTGGTGATCGCCCAGTCCGAGGTGCCGCGCATGGTCAACCTGCGCGGCGTGTACGAGGTACTCGACGCGACGCCGGGCTGGTAGCCGCCGGCCAATCGAGGGGGCGCATATGTCAACAGGAGCAACGGTGGACCGTTCGCGCGCCGAGCGGCGGCGGGTGGTCGTCACCGGCGTCGGTGTGCTGTCCAGCATCGGCATCGGGGCCATGGACTTCGCCGACGCACTTCGGGAGGGACGCAGCGGAGTCCGGCCGATCACCGTGTTCGACACCGAGGGTTTCGACTACCACAACGGGTGCGAGGTCGTCGGATTCGACCCGGCGAAGTGGATCCGCAACCTTGACATCGGCCTGCTCGGCAAGGCTACTCGGTTCGCGGTCGCGGCCGCCCGGATGGCTGTCGAAGACGCGGGCCTGTCCCTCGCCCGGTTGCGGGACGAACCGGTCCTGGTCTCCATCGGCACCACGGACGGCGAGGCGTACGACCTGGACCGGCTCGTACAGAGCGAGCTGGATCGCGGACCCCAGGCGTACGACCCCGTCGCGGTGCGGCGGGTGTCCCCGGTCCGGCTCTCCACCGCCGTGGCCCAGGAACTCGGGCTGTACCAGGCGGAGGCGTCCACCATGGCCACCGCGTGCTCGGCGGGCAACTACGCGATCGGTACCGGACTCGACGCGATCCGCTCGGGAGAGGTGGACCTGGCCCTGTGCGGCGGCGCGGACGCCATGTGCCGCAAGACGTTCGCCGGCTTCTACCGATTGGGCACGATCGCGCCGGAGCGCTGCCAACCGTTCGACGTCGACCGCAAGGGGATCCTCACCGGCGAGGGCGCCGGGCTGCTGGTGCTCGAGGAACTGGATTCGGCCCTACGCCGCGGCGCCAGGATCTACGCGGAGATCCTCGGATGCGGACTCAGCTGCGACGCCTTCCACCCGGTCGCGCCGAACCAGTCGGGCGTCGCCCGGTGCATCGATCTGGCGCTGCGCGACGCCGGCGTCACGCCCGACCAGGTCGACCTGATCTCGGCCCACGGCACGGGCACGATACCGAACGACGTCACCGAGACCATGGCCATCCGCGAGGTGTACGGCGAGCACCCGCCCCGCACCGTGGCACTCAAGTCGATGCTGGGGCACTCGATGGGCGCGGCCAGTGCCCTGGGCGCCATCGGGTGCGCGCTCGCCATCACCAACGGCTTCATCCCGCCCACCATCAACCACGAACGCACCGACCCGAAATGCGCGATCGACTGCGTGCCCAACAGGTCGGTCGAGGCGGACCTGCGGATCGTGCAGAACAACGGGATGGCCTTCGGCGGTAACAACGCCGTGGTGGTCCTCGGCAGATACCAGTGAGGAATCGTCGCATGGGCATCGTCATCACGGCGTGGGACGCCGTGTCACCGTTCGGTACAGGTCGGGACGCCTTCACCGAGGGCCTCTGGTCCGGCGCCCGGCCCGCCCCCCGGCCCGTCGCCGCGGCGGCCCCCTCGCACTGGCCGGCACCGGACCCGCGCGCCTGCCTGGTGCCCGACTTCTCGCCGCGAGAGGCGCTCGGCGCCAAGGGAACCCGGGCCATGGACCGGGTCACCGCGCTGGCCGCGGTCGCCGTCGGGCGGCTGCTGGAGGGGGTTGGCGCCGACCCGGCACCGGATGCTCCGGAGCACACCGGACTCGTGCTCGGCACCGCCACCGGCAGCGTGCAGAGCATGACCGACTTCACCCGCGAATCGCTGCAAGGTGCGCGGCCGTTCTACGTCGACCCGGCGCGCATGCCCAACACCGTGATGAACTGCGCCGCCGGACAATGCGCGATCCGGTACCGGCTGCGGGGGCCCAACGCCACCATCGCCGCCGGCCGCGCGGCCGGCCTGCTGGCCTTGAGCTACCAGCGGCGACTGCTGTCCTGCGGTCGGGCGCGGCGGGTGGTGTGCGGCGCCGCAGAGGAGTATTCGGCGACCCGCTCCTGGCTGGAGCACCACGCCCGGCCGGATGGCACCGATCCGGCGCTGCTCGGCGAGGGTTGCGCGGTGATGGTGGGCGACGGCGCGCCGAGCGGTCCCGTGCTCGCCGAACTGCTCTCGGTACGCAGCCAGGTCTACCACGGCGACGATCCAGCCGACGCGGTACGCCAGGTGGTGCTGCGTACCCTGGCCTCGGCGGGAGTCACGGCGGACGAGGTCTGGGCCGTCTCGCCGAGCCGGCCGCCAGGCCCCGCGGGCGATCAGGAATGGGCAGCCCTGGCAGGGCTGTTCGCGCCGGACGCCCTCGACCGCCTCCCGCGGCTGCCGTTCGGCGACACCGGAGCGGCTTCCGCCGCCTTCCAACTCGTGTCGGTGTTCAGCGCACTGGACCGGCTGCCCGCAGCCGCCGGGCGGGCGGCCGTCGTCAGCTCCGTCGACCGCGACGGCATCGTCGCCTGTGCGCTGCTGCGCCTGGGCGAGCGCCACTCTGCCGCCCGCCGTCCGCGAGACTGAGGGAAAACCGGATGGCAGACGACGGCCGCAAGGTGGCACTGGTCAGCGGCGGTTCCCGCGGGATCGGCCGAGCCACTGTGCTGCAGCTGGCCCGGGAGGGTTTCGACACGAGCTTCTGCTACCGCTCCGACGTGTCCGCAGCGCACGAAGTCCAGAGCCTGGCAAAGGAGTTGGGCGCGCGCTGTCTGGCCGTACCGGTCGACGTCGCCGACGGGGACTCGGTCCGGGCCTGGCTGGCCGAGACGGAGGCGAAGCTGGGGCCGGTCGAGGTGGCGGTGACGTGTGCCGGCGTGACCCACGACCAGCCCCTGGTGATGATGTCCGACCACGAGTGGAACAGCGTGCTGGCGACCAACCTGACCGGCGCGTTCGAGGTCTGCCGGGCCGCGGTGTTCGTCATGATGAAGCGGCGGCGGGGCAGCGTCATCACCCTGTCCTCGGTCGCCGGGGTGCACGGCAACCCCTCGCAGACGAACTACTCCGCGTCCAAGGCAGGCATCATCGGGTTCTCCAAGGCGCTGGCCAAGGAGGTCGCCCGGTTCGGGATTCGGGTGAACACGGTGGCGCCGGGACTCATCGACACGGACATGATCCATGCGATGCCGGAGCGCGTGCGGAAGAAGCTGCTCGCCGCGGTGCCGCTGGGTCGGTTCGGCCGTGCCGAGGAGGTCGCGGACCTCATCGCGTACCTCGCCTCCGACCGCGCCGCGTACGTCACGGCGTCCGTCTTCGAGATCCACGGCGGAATCACCATCTGACCGCAACGCAAGGCTGACCGCAACGCAAGGCTGACCGCAACGCAAGGAGTGGAGAGAGATGGAACCGGGTGCCACGCCCAGCGCATCATTGCCCCTCACCGCGGCGCAGCGGGAGATCTGGCTCGCGCAGCAGTCGGCCCCAGCGAACCCGGTGTACAACATCGGCGGCTACACCGAGATCCTCGGTCCGGTGCGGCCCGAGGTGTTCGAGTCCACGCTGCGGTGCGTGGTCGACGAGATCGACGCGCTGCGGTTGCGGTTCGTCGAGGAGAAGGGCGAGCCACGCCAGGTCCTCGGTGCACAGCAGGACTGGTCCCTGCGGTTCATCGACGTCAGCACCGCGCCCGATCCGCGGGCCACGGCGCTGGAGTGGATGCGCGCCGACCTGCGCGACCCGCGTGCGATCGACCGGACGCCGCTGTTCTCGTTCGCGCTGTTCCGGGAGGCGCCCGACCGGTTCCTGTGGTACCAGACGGCCCACCACCTCCTGCTCGACGCGTACAGCTTCGGGCTGATGGTGCGCCGCGTCGCCGAGCTGTATCCGGCGATGGAAGCCGGAGAACCGATACCGCCGCGCACCTTCGGCACCCTCGCCGAACTGCTCCTCGACGAGCAGGAGTACCGCGCTTCGGCATCGTTCCGGCGGTGCCAGGATTTCTGGCTGGAGCGGATGCGCGACGCCCCCGAGGTGGTACGGCTCGGGGAACCTCCCGCCGCGTTGCCCTCCGACTTCCTGCGGGAGACGCGACGGCTCTCCCACGTGGCGCTGCGCGGCGTGGCGGCGCCGGACCAGCCGCCGGCGTCGGGCGCGCCGGCCAATCTCGTCGCCGGCGCGGCGGCCTACCTGCACCGGATGACCGGCGCGTCGGATGTCGTCATCGGGCTCGCGGTCGGCGGGCGGGACAGCCGGCAACTGCGGCGGATACCGGGAATGCTGGCCCAGGCGGTGCCGCTGCGCATGACGGTCACCCCCCGGATGTCGGTGGCCGAGCTGCGCACACAGGCGGGGGAGCGGCTCCTGGAGGCGCTGCGGTACCAGCGCTACGGCAGCGGGGAGCTGGGCCGTGCCCTCCAACGCGGGGCCAGCCAACGGGAGTTGTTCGGTCTGGTGGTCAACGTGATGTCTCTCCCGCGCCGCCTGCACTCCGGCGGCCGGGTATGGCGCACCCACAGCCTGACCAACGGCCCGGTGGCCGACTTCAGCGTGGCGGCCGAGGATCTCGGCGCCGACGAGGGGTACTTGCTGAACTTCGACGCCAACCCGGCCCTGTACCGGCGGCCGGAGTCGGCCGCCCACGGCGACCGGCTGTTCCGGGCGCTGCGCCAGGTGGCCGATGCCGACGCCGGACTGCCGGTCGTGCAAATGGAGTTGACCACGCCGGCCGAGCGCGAGCGTCTGTCGGCTTGGGCCGCCGGGCCCGTGGGCGACGACACCCCGGCCGGTACGGTGCCCGAGTTGCTGGCGCCGTGGGCGGCCGGCGACGCCCCGGCCGTGCACTGCGGTACGGCGACGGTCACGTACCGGGAGCTGCACGCCCGGGCGAACCGACTGGCCCGGCTCCTGATCCATCGCGGGGTCGGCCCGGAGCGGTTGGTGGCGGTGGCGCTGCCGCCGTCGGTGGAGCTGATCGTGGCACTGCTGGCGGTACTCAAGGCCGGGGGCGCCTTCGTGCCCCTGGACGTCGACCACCCGGTACAGCGGCTGCACCTCCTGCTCGCGGACGCCGCGCCGCACCTGGTGCTGACCGACCGCGCACACCTCCCGCTCCTGGACGGCTCGGGCGCACCCACCCTCGTGCTCGACGACGCGCGGGTCGCCGGCGCTTCGGCGGCACAGCCCGACCACGAGGTGAACGACGCCGAGCGGAGCCGGCCGTTGCACCCGGCGCACCCGGCATACCTGATCCACACTTCGGGCTCGACCGGTACCCCGAAGGGTGTGCTCGTCACCCACGCCGGCGTGCCGAGCCTTGCCCGATGCCAGCGCGAGACGTTGGGTGTCGGCCCCGGTAGCCGGGTGCTCCAGGCGGCGTCGGTGGGTTTCGACGCGATGTTCTGGGAGCTGTGCCAGGCGCTGGCGTCGGGGGCGGCCCTCGTGCTGCCGCTACCCGGGCAGCCCCGCGTCGATGCCATCGTCGAGGCCCTGGCCGCCGAACCGCCGGTGACGCACGTGACGCTGACGCCCGCGGTCCTCGCGAGCATCCCGTTCGACACGATCCGCCCGGGTACCACGGTGGTCGTCGCCGGGGAGGCGGTCTCCGGCACGCTGGTGGCCGGGTGGTCGCCGGGACGCACACTCATCAACGCCTACGGGCCGACCGAGTACACCGTCTGCGCCACCGCGAGCGCCGCGCTGCACGGCGGCGAGGCACCGCCGATCGGTACGCCGATTCGCGGCGCGCAGGCGCACGTGCTGGAGCCGGACCTGCCCTCGGCACCGGTCGGAGTGCCCGGCGAGCTGTACCTCTCGGGCCCCGGCGTGGCCCGCGGCTACCGGTCCCGGCCGGGGCTGACCGCCCAGCGGTTCGTGGCGAATCCCTTCGGGCCCCCCGGCTCGCGCATGTACCGCACCGGTGACCTGGCGCGCTGGAACGATGACGGCACCCTGCAGTTCCTGGGCCGCGCGGACGACCAGGTGAAGGTACGCGGATTCCGCATCGAGCTCGCCGAGGTGGAGGCGGCCGTCGCGGAGCAGCCCGAGGTCGGCGCCGCGGCGGTGATCCTGCGGGAGGACCGGCCCGGCGACCGGCGGCTCGCCGCCTACGTGGTCCCCGGGACCGGGTGGACGGTCGACCCGGTGGCGCTGCGCCGCTCGCTCGCCGCGCGGCTGCCGCAGCACATGGTGCCGGCGGCCGTGGTGGTGCTCGACGCGCTACCCCTGACCGGCAACGGCAAGCTCGACCGCAGCGCGCTGCCGGCGCCGGATCCCACCGCCGCGGGTGGTGGGCGGGCGCCCCGCTCACTGACCGAGCAGACCCTCTGCGAGCTGGTCGCCGAGGCGCTCGGGGTGGACGCCGTCGGCATCGACGACGACTTCTTCGATCTCGGCGGGCACTCGTTGCTGGCCACCCGGCTGGTGGGCCGCGTCCGCGAGGTGCTCGGCGCCGAACTGTCGGTCCGGCACGTGTTCGAGTCACCCACCGTGGCCGGTCTGGCGGTCTGGTTGGCCAAGGGTGAGCCGGCCGGCGCCGGCCGTGGCGCCGACGACCTGATACCCGACCCGGCGGACCTGGCGGAGCTGGGGCCGGTGCTCGCCGAGCATCCCGACGTCGCCCGGGCCGCGGTCACGCTCACCGACGGACGCCTGGTCGGCTACGCCGTTCCGGCGCCCGACCGCCGGATCGACCCGGGAGCGTTGCGGGCGTATCTGGCCGGCGCCGCGTACCTCGGTGGAGTCCTGCGCGAGCGGGCCGTGCCGACCGCGGTGGTCGTGCTGGACGATCTGCCGTCGACCGCCGGCGGTGAACTCGACTGGCATGCATTGCCGGCGCCCCGCGTCGAGCCGAGCCCGACCGGCAGGGGTCCCCGCACGCCCCGCGAGGAACTGCTGTGCCACCTCTTCGCCGAGGCGCTGGTGCTTCCGTCGATGGGTATCGACGACTCGTTCCTGGACCTCGGCGGGCACTCGCTGCTGGCGGCCCACCTCGTCGGCAGGGTGCGCGAGGTGCTCGGCGCCGAGCTGTCGGTCCGAGACGTGTACGAGGCACCGACCGTGGCCGGGCTGGGCAAGCGGGTGGGCGTGGGCAGCCGGCGCGACGCCCTGAGCGTGCTGCTGCCGCTGCGTACCCGGGGCGACCGGGCACCGCTGTTCTGCGTCCATCCCGGCATCGGACTCAGCTGGTGCTACGCCGGGCTGCTGCACAGCCTCGGCACCGAGTATCCCGTCCACGGTCTGCAGGCACGCGGTCTGGGTGATCGCGAGGCCCTGCCGGCGACCGTGCGGGAGATGGCCGCCGACTACCTGGACCAGATCCTGCATGTACAACCGAATGGCCCGTATCACCTGGTGGGTTGGTCCTTCGGCGGGCACGTCGCGCACACCCTCGCCACCATGCTGCAGGCCCGCGGTGAGCGGGTGGAGTTGCTGGCGGTGCTCGACAGCTATCCGGGCGTCGGTCCGGTGGACGGCCGCGTGCCGGGGGAGGCGGAGATGCTCGCCGATCTGGTGGACTTCGTCGGCGGCGCACCGGGCACCACGCACGAAGTGCCGGGCCGGGCCGGGGTGGTGGCGGCGCTGGGCCGCGACCGCCGAACCGGAAGCCTTCGCCACTCTCGGAGACCGCATCGTCGCCGTCGGAGACGTCGCCGACCTGCGGCTGCGCCTTCCCGGAGC
>NZ_JBEXCV010000092.1:0-36473 GCF_040605455.1 Embleya sp. NPDC005575
GCGCGGCGCCCCCGCCCCCCCCCCCCCCCGCCGCGGGGGTCAGGCGAAGTCGGGGCGGTGGTCCTGGGCCCAGGTTTCGAAGCTGCGGGCCGGGGCGCCGGTCAGGTCCCGGATCGTGGTGGTGATCAGTGGCGGTTCGGGGGGTGTGTCGGCGCCGGCGAGGAGCGCGTCGACGAGAGCCGGTGGGCGGCCGTCGGCGAGCATCTGCGCCCTCGCGGCGGCAACCGGGACCGGCTCGAAGCGCAGCGGGCGGTCGATTGCGGCGCCGATCAACCGGACCTGATCGGCTCGGCTCACGACCTCCGGACCGGTCAGGACGTAGGTGGCCCCGGCGTGGCCGTCCTCGGTGAGCACGCGGACCGCCGAGGCGGCGACGTCGCGTTCGTGCACGACCGGCTTGGCGGCCAGGTCCGGGCCGTGGACGACGCCCGAGGCCCGGATCTGCCCGGCCCACCCCAGCGCGTTGCTCGCGATGGTGTCCGCCCGGAGGAAGGTCCACACGGCGGTCGACTTCGTGATCACGCGCTCCATCTCGGCGTGCAGTCCGCTGATCGGGTCGGCCTGACGGTCGACGTCGTCGCGCACACGCGAGGAGGAGAGGTAGACGACGCGGCCGGTCTGCGCGGTCACCGCGTCCAGCACGCCGGGAGCGCCGTCGGTGGTGAGGAAGGGCCAGACCAGGAACACCGCATCGACCCCGGTCAGAGCCGCCGCGAGGGTGTCCGGCTCGGCCAGGTCGCCGCCCACCACCTCGACCTCGGCGGGCAACCCGGCCGCCTCGGGACGACGCGCCAGGGCCCGCACCGCGACTCCTGCGGCCAGTAGTTGGTCGACCACCTGCCGGCCGACGTTTCCGGTTGCCCCGGTTACCAGAATCATGTGCAATCCCTCGTGTTTCGAAGGCGGTGGGTCCCGCCTCGTCAGGATGATCTTGCAACCATGACCTCATATGAGGTCAAGGGTGTTTCGGCCGGGTCCGGGATCGGGCCCGGCCGAAACGCCGGTGCCGGCCCAGGCGCGGGATCGCGGTCTACTCGATGACGTTGGCCAGGAACGCCGACAGGTTGGCCCGGGTGCGCTCGATCTGTTCGGCCGGGGACAGGGACTCCTCGAAGCGCCCGCCGGGCGCCGGGGCCTTCAGGCCGCGTACGTACAGCGAGCACGCGAGGTCGGTGCAGATGTACATGCCGAACGAATTGCCGTCCCGGCCGGCCCGGCCGGTCTTGCGTGCGGTCATCAGCGAGACGCCGCGGCCCGGGTGCGTGGTCAGGCACAGCGAGCACATGCTGCGGTGCAGGTAGCCTCGCTGCTGAGCGGGAAAGCGCAGGGCGATGCCGACGAGGTCACCCTGGTATTCGGTGACCAGATAGGTGCGATCGGGTGCCCCCGGATCGCCCCAACCCAGGAAATCCAGGTCGGCCCACGGCCGTTCGGCCAGGTCACGGGGCATGGGCAGGCGCTGGGCCGCACCCTTGGAACAGTTGACGAACGACGTACGGATGTCCTGCTCGGTGAGTGGGTTCATGCGGCGGAAACTAACAGTGCCTAGGTATCCTAGGCAAATACCTAGTGGCTCTAGGAAGCGCGGACCGCGCGCCGGTCGGTGCCTCGACGAAAGGGTGACGTGTGGCTCGGGCGGGACTGACGGCGGAACGGGTGACTCGCGCCGCGGCGGATCTGGCGGACGAGGTGGGGTTCGAGAACATCACCCTGACCGCACTGGCGCGCGGCTTCGGGGTCAAGGACGCGAGCCTGTACTCGCACGTGAAGAACCTCCAGGAACTGCGGCTCGGGATCGCGATGCTGGCCGCCGACGAACTGGCGGACCGCATCGGTGCGGCGGTCGCGGGCCGGGCGGGCCGGGACGCGCTGATCGCCTTCGCCCGGGCGTACCGGGAGTTCGCGTTGGAGCGTCCCGGCCGCTATGCGGCGAGCCAGGCGCGGATCGACCCGGCGCTGGTGGCCACTTCCGAGGGCTACCGGCGCAATGTCGAGAACACGTACGCGATGCTGCGCGCCTACGGCCTGGAGGAACCGGACCTGACCGACGCGGCACGGCTGTTGCGCAGCGCGTTCCACGGCTTCGCGGTGATCGAGGGCAATGGCGGGTTCGGCCACGTGCGCAGGCCGAGCGAGTCCTTCGACCGGGCCGTGGAGGCACTGCACGTGGCGCTGGTCAACTGGCCCGGCTGAGCCGGCTCGGCGAACCGGGCCCGGAGCCGCCCGAAGCGACGTGATCCGCTGCGACCGGACCCGCTTCGGCGTGCCTTCGCCGAATGCGATGGAATCGGTGGCGATCGGTTCGATCATGGCTGCGCGGGAGCGGGCGTCGCATGGGCGAACCCGGGTGCGAAGGAGGCGCGTGGTGACGAGATACGTGGCGCTGTTGCGCGGCGTCAACGTGGGTGGGCATCGCCGGGTGCCGATGGCGGATCTGCGTCGTGTCCTGACCGAGCTGGGATACGCCGAGGTCAAGACGCTGTTGCAGAGCGGGAACGCGGTGTTCGAGGCGGCCGAACAGCCGACCGCCGATCTGGTGGCGGCGATCGAGGCCAAGCTGGTCGGCGAGTTCGGGTTCGCGGTGGACGTGATGGTGCGCAGTGGCGCGGAGCTGCGCGCGGTGGTCGCGGCGAATCCGCTGGAGGTATCCGACCCGGTCAGGTTCGCGGTGGCGTTCCTGAGCCCCGCCGCCGATCCGGCGGTGCTCGACGCGGTCGATCCGGACAGCTACGCGCCGGACCTGCTTCGGGTGGGCGAGCACGAGTTGTACATGTATTTCCCGAACGGCCTGGGCAAGGCGCGGCTGTCGCCGATCCTGACCCGCAAGCTTGGCGACAAGGCCACCGTCCGCAACTGGAACACGGTGACCAAGCTGCTCGCGATGGTGGAGTGAGATCGGAGCGACCGGCGGGCCTCGACTTCGCCTGATCGACTGCTGATCGGCCCGCGGGTGATCGACGCGTTTCGGCTCTGCCGCGTCGTCGGATGGTGGGCCCGATCACACGGGTCCGATCGCGCTCGAACCCATTGCACAATTTCCTGTGCACAGATTATTGTTTACTGGTGACCGTGTCACCGGAACGCCGAGATGTCAGCGAACTCGAAGCGCTGAAGGCCTTGGCGCACCCCCGGCGCCAACGAATCCTGCGGGAGCTGGAGGCGAGTGGGCCCGCGACGTCCGCGTCGCTGGCCCGGGCACTGACATTGAACACCGGCGCGACCAGCTACCACCTCCGGGAACTGGCCCGACACGGGTTCGTCGAGGACTTCGTGGATCCGCATGCGCACGGGCGCGAGCGGTGGTGGCGTGCTGTGCGACGGGACCTGCGGTTCCCGCCGCGCAGCGAGCAGAGCGAGGAGATCCGGCCGGTCGTCGACGAGCTCAACCGCCTGGCCTTCGCGGCCGACCTGGAGGAATACCGCAGGGCGCAGACCGCGACCGAGGCCGATGAGGGGATGGACATGCCGTACTCGCGCGGGACCATCCACGTCACGCCGGCCGAATTGGGCGAGTTCTTCGAGGAGTACATCGCGCTCCTCAACCGGTACAAGCGGGCCGGACCGCTGCCTGCCGAGGCGCGCCCGGTTCGCACGCGCTTCCTCGCGTTCCCGGCCTCGGCCGGCGGGCGGGACGACGGGGGCGACGACGGGGCACCGGAGAGTGCCGACCCCGGAACGGGCGACCCCGGAACCGACCGGCCCTGAACAGTCGGGCCCGGCGATCGGGCCCCGACACGCGCGACCCCGGCAGCCGGAAACCCCGGCATGCGAGACCCCGGTAGCGCCCAGACCCGGGAATCCGAGACCCGAGCACCTCACCCAAGCCCGAGCACCGAGCCACCGATGCGCCGCGCGCCGGCGCACGTTTCGGCGACTCCGGAATCCGTCCGGCTCGGCACCGATCCCCATCCGAACAGACAAGGGCGGCACCGCACCATGAGTACGCACGACCAGATACCCGACGCCGTGTCCCTGACCGGCGTCGGACGCATCCACGGCAAGGGCACCGCCGCGGTCACCGCCCTGCACGACGTCACCGTCGGCATCCGGCGCGGCAGCTTCACCGCGGTCATGGGGCCCTCGGGCTCCGGGAAGAGCACGTTCCTCCAGTGCGCCGCCGGCCTGGACCGGCCGACCAGCGGCAGCGTGCGGCTCGGCGACACCGACCTGTCCGGGCTGTCCGAGACCGGCCTGACCGAACTGCGGCGCGAGCGGATCGGCTTCGTCTTCCAGGCGTTCAACCTGATGCCCTCGCTGACCGTGCTGGAGAACATCACGCTGCCGCTGCGCCTGGCCGGCCGCAAGGCGGACGGGGCCTGGCTGGCGGAGATCGTCCAGCGAGTGGGCCTGACCGGGCGCACCGAACACCGGCCGGCCGAACTGTCCGGCGGCCAGCAGCAGCGGGTCGCGATCGCCCGTGCGCTGGTCACCCGGCCCGAGGTGGTCTTCGCCGACGAACCGACCGGCGCGCTGGACACGGTCACCGCCAAGGAGGTGCTGGCGCTGCTGCGCGACACCGTGGACGCGATGGGCCAGACCGTGGTGATGGTCACCCACGACCCGGTCGCCGCGTCCTACGCCGACGAAGTGCTCTTCCTCGCCGACGGACGCATCACCGACAGACTGGCCGGAGCCGGCGCGGACCGGATCGCGGACCGGATGACGCACCTGGGCGCGTGGGCCTGATGTTCTTCCTCGCCCTGCGTACCCTGCGCGCCCGCAAGGGCGGCTTCGCCGGCGCGTTCGTCGCGCTGGTGTGCGCGGCCGCCCTGGTCACCGCGTGCGGCGCGCTGCTGGAGACCGGCCTGCGCGGCGACATCCGGATCGAGCGCTACGCCGGTACCGACACCGTGGTCACCGCCGACCAGAACCTGCACTGGACCAAGCACAAGAAGGGCAAGACCAAGACCAAGTCGAAGCCGCTGACCGAGCGGGCCTGGCTGGACGCGGCCGCCGTGGACAAACTGCGTGCGGTACCGGGTGTCGAGGCCGTGGTCCCGGAACTGACCTTCTCGGCCCACGTGCTCACCCCCGGCGGCCGGGCCCTGGACACCGACGGCAACGCGTGGGGGCACGCCTGGGAGTCGGCCCGGCTGACCCCGTTCACGCTGCGCGCGGGTCGGGCACCGGCGGCCGGCGAGGTCGTGTTGGACGCGGACCTGGCCCGCCGGGCCGGGGTCCGGGTCGGCGGCACGGTCACCGTCCAGGCCGGCCGGGCCCCGGGCAGCTACCGTGTGGTGGGCATCGCGGCACCGCCCGGCCGGGACGCCCTGGCCCGGCAGGCCAGTGTGTTCTTCGCCGACGCGGACGCCCGGCAACTGGCCGGACACCCCGGACAGGTCGCCTCGGTCGGCCTGTTCACCGCACCCGGCGCGAACCCGGGCACGGTGCGCGCGGCGGCTCGGGAAGCGCTGGCGGGCACCGGCGCGCAGCTGCGTACCGGCACCGATCGCGGGCCGGCCGAGTTCCCGGCCGCGGCCAAGGCCCGAGTGACCCTGGTCAGCCTGGGCGGCGCGCTCGGCGGCACCTCGTTGCTGGTGGCGATCCTGGTCGTGGTGGGAACCTTCGCGCTGTCCATCCAGCAGCGCCGGCGCGAGATCGCGCTGTTGCGCGCCATCGGCGCGACGCCTCGGCAGATCCGCCGCATGGTGGGCCGCGAGGCACTGGTGGTGGGTCTGATCGCGGGCGCGCTCGGCGCGTTCGCCGGGCTGGGGCTGGCTCGTTGGCTGCACGGGCGGTTCGTCGCGTTCGGCGCGATGCCGGACACGCTGGCGCTGAAGCTGAGCCCGATCCCGCTGATCGGCGCGGTACTGCTGACCCTGCTCGCGGCCTGGACGGCAGCGCGCGTGTCGGTGCGCCGGGCCGCGCGGGTCCGGCCGACCGAGGCGCTGGCGGATGCGGCGATCGAACGACCGCGGCTCGGTATCGCGCGCACGATCGGCGGTGTGGTCGCGGCGCTGGGTTACGGCGTACTCCTGTTCGTGTTGAGCACACTGGACACCGAACCCAAGTCCACGCCGGTCACCTTCCTCACCGTGATCCTCGCCGCCGTCGCGATCGCGCTGCTCGGTCCGCTGCTCGCTCGCGCGGGCGTCGCCGTACTGGGTCTGGTGGTCGGGCGCCTGTCGCCGATCAGCGGGTTCCTGGCGGCGCGCAACGCACGGGCCGCCGCCGAGCGGGTGGCTGCGGTGGTCACCCCGCTGAGCCTGGCGGTGGCGATGGCGTCCACCATCCTGTTCACCCAGACCACGGCGAGCCACGCCGCGGGGGAGCAGGCGAAGGCGGGCACGTTGGCGTCGTACACGCTGGTCGCGGGCCCCGGGGTGCCGGGCAGGGCGGCGGAGGCGGTGCGGGCGGTGCCCGGGGTCGAGGTGGTCACCGAGGTTCTGCACACGCTCGTACGGGCAGGCCAGGACAAGTTCCCGGCTCAGGGCGTCACCCCGCAGGGCGTGCAGCGCACGCTCGACCCGAAGACCCGGTCCGGCTCGTTCGCGGCGCTCGCCGACGGCACGGTCGCGGTGAGCGAACTGGCGGCCAAGACCAAGGGGGTCGGCGTCGGCGACGATCTGCGGATCACCATGGGTGACGGGGTCGAGGTCACCCTGAAGGTGATCGCGGTGTACGAACGCGGCCTGGGCTTCGGCGATCTGACGCTGCCTCATGCAGTGGTGGCGGCGCACGTGGACCGGCCGGCGGCGGAGGCGGTGCTCGTTTCCGGTGCGGCCGGGGCAGCGTTGTCGCGGGAGTCGTTGCAGCGGGCGCTGGGCGAGTTTCCCGGGGTCCGGGTGTTGGATCGGGGCGAGGTGGAGCAGGCGCGTCGGGATCAGGCCGGCACCCAGGCCCAGGTCAACTATGTCGCGATGGGACTGATCATCGCGTTCACCGGCATTGCGGTGGTGAATACGCTGGTGATGGCGACGTCGGCGCGAAGGCGCGAGTTCGCGCTGTTGCAGTTGGTGGGCACCACTCGTCGGCAGGTGATGCGGATGCTTCGCTGGGAGACCGGGGCCGTGGTGCTGTTGGCCGCCGTGCTGGGGTCGGTGGTCGCGTATGCGACGTTGACCGCGTACAGCGTGGGGATGACCGCGAGTGCGTCTCCGTATGCGCCGCCGTTGACGTATGCGGCGGTGTTGGTGGCGGCGACGGGGTTGGCGTTCGTGGCTACGGTCGTGCCGGCTCGCGTGGCGTTGCGGGGGAATCCGGCGGACACGATGGGGTTGCGGGACTGATTTGGCCTCAATCGCCGGCCGGGCTGATTGGACCTGGCCTTTGGCCGAGGTCGCCTCAAGCGCCGGCGGGGCTGGGTCGCCTCAAGCGCCGGCGGGGCTGATTGGACCTGGCCTTTGGCCGAGGTCGCCTCAAGCGCCGGCGGGGCTGATTGGACCTGGCCTTTGGCCGAGGTCCAATCAAGCGCCGGCGGGGCTGATCGGTTGGGGGAAGGGGCTTGGGCGCCGGTCGGGGGTCCGGCCGGCGCCTTTGGGGTGAGGGGTCAGGGGGTGGGTGGGGTGTGGGTGTAGGTGGTTATTACTTTTTCCGCGGAGGTGAGGAGTTCGGTGTCGTGGGCGCCGGTGGCGACCGTGTCGTGGAAGAGGTGGACGTGGGCGTCCTCGATGCCGACGAAGTTGGAGATGCCGATGCGGAGGCGGCGGTCGAGCAGGTCGTCCCAGCCGCCCTTGGTGAAGTGTTCGTGCGAGTAGCCGGCCAGGCCGAGCCACAACATGCGCTTGCCGGCCAGACGCGGGCGGCTGCGGCCGTAGGCGAAGCCGTAGTTCCAGACGCGGTCGATCCAGCCCTGAAGCAGGGCGGGCAGGCCGAACCACCACACGGGGAAGACCACGACGATCGTGTCGGCCGCCTCGATCCGGGCCATGTGCGCGCGGACCTCCGCGCTGTAGACCTTGTCCCGGTCGGCCCAGTCGGGTTCGTCCTCGACGGTCATCCGTGGATCGAATCCGTCGGCGTGCAGGTCGAGTACGTCCACGGTGTGGCCGTCGGCCAGCAGCCGGGCCCGGGCCCGGGCGGCGACCCGTGCGGTCAACGAGTCGGCCCGCGGGTGGGCGAGGACGACGAGGGCGTGCGGCGCTTCGGTGGTCATGGCGTGGCCTTCCTCGGTGGTGGTGTCGGTGACGGGGGGAGCGGGCGAGGTCGGTCAGTCGGCCAGACGGACGAGCATCTTGCCGGTGTTGGCGCCGTTCAGCACACCGAGGAAGGCGGCGGGCGCCTGCTCGATGCCCTCGAACACGGTCTCCTCCGTGCGCAGCGAACCGTCGCCGAGCCAACCGAGCGCGCGCTCGGTGAATTCCGGGAACAGCGCGAAGTGGTCGGTGACCAACAGGCCGCGCAGGTTCAGCCGCCGGGTGTAGGCCTGGAAGATATTGCTCGGGCCGGGCACCGGCCCGGTCGCGTTGTAGCCGCTGATCGCGCCGATCAGCGCGAACCGGGCGCCCACCTTGGCGTTCGCGATGGCCGCCTCCAGGTGGTCGCCGCCGACGTGGTCGAGGTAGACGTCGATGCCCTCGGGAGCGGCCTGGGCGAGCTGGTCGCCGATCGCGCCGGCGCGGTAGTCCAGCGCGACGTCGTAGCCGAACTCGTCGCGCAGCCGTGCGGTCTTGGCCGGCCCGCCCGCGGAGCCGATCACTCGGGCCGCGCCCAGCTTGCGGGCGATCTGGCCGGCCACACTGCCGACCGCGCCCGCCGCGCCGGAGACGAACACGGTGTCGCCCTCGCGGACCGGGGCCACCTCGGTCAGCGCCGCGTACGCGGTCAGTCCGGTGGTGCCCAGCACACCGAGGTACGCCTGGGCGGGTACCGCGGAGGTGTCCAGCACGATGGCGGTCGCCGCGTCGACGACCGCGTACTCGCGCCAGCCGGCGAAGTGCGACACGGTCGCGCCGACCGGGACGGCGTCGGAGCGGGAGGCGATCACCTCACCGACCGCGCTGCCGTCCAGGACCGCGCCGAGCTCGAACGGCGGGATGTACGACTCGACGTCGTCCATCCGACCGCGCATGTACGGGTCGACCGACATCCACGTGTTGCGGACCAGGATCCGGCCCTCGGCCAGGGCCGGGATCGCGGCGGTGACCAGCTCGAAGTCGGCGGCGGTGGGGGTGCCCACCGGGCGGGCGGCCAAGCGGATCTCGCGACCGGTGACGGGGGTGTCGGAGGCGAGGGTGGCGCCGGCGGTGTTGGTGTCGGTGTTCGCGGACATGGTGTGTGCTCCCGGTTCGTAAGTTCTGCTGTTCGGTGTGTCTTGTTCGGGCCGTCCCGAACTCGATGACACGAGAGTGCCGCCGGTCGCGCACGAAATCCTGCGGGTCCACGCACGGACGCCGGCGGGCGACCGTCAGAGCCGGGTTGACCTGCGCTAACGTGGCGGCATGCGCTTCGGGGTGATGGGTCCGCTGGCGGTGTGGACGGCGGACGGACAGCCGGTTCGGATCCCGGAGTCGAAGGTGCGCGCGCTGCTCGCGGACCTGCTCGTGCACCGCGGTCACCCGGTCTCGGCGGACCTGCTGGTGGAGGACCTGTGGGGCGCGGACCCGCCCGGCAACCCGGCGAACACGCTGCAGACCAAGGTCTCCCAGCTGCGCCGGGCGCTGGAGGCGGGCGAGCCCGGGGGCCGCGAACTGGTCGCCTATCGCCCGCCCGGCTATCAGCTGCGGGTGGACGCGGACGCCGTGGACGCGGATCGGTTCGCCGAACTGACCGCGCGGGCGCGGGCCGGCGCCGACGTGCGCACCCGGGCGGGATTGCTCGCGGACGCGCTCGCGCTGTGGCGTGGGCCGGCGTTCGCCGACTTTCGGGACGAGGAGTTCGCCCGCGCGGCGATCACCCGGCTGGACGAGCAGCGGCTGACGGCCATCGAGGACTACGCCGAGGCTCGCCTGGAACTCGGCGAACACACGCTGCTGGCCGACGAGTTGGGGGAGCAGGTCGCGCTGCATCCGGTCCGCGAGCGGCTGCGCGCGGCACACTTGCGCGCGCTGTACCGCTCCGGGCGGCAGGAGGAGGCGTTGGCCGGGTACGCCGAGCTGCGCGAGCGGTTGGCGGAGGAACTGGGCCTGGATCCGGGGCCGGAGTTGGCCGCGCTGCATCGGGCGATCCTGGCCCAGGACCCGAGCCTGGCTTCGGTCGCGGCGCCGGCCGATGCGGCCATCGGTGCGGCGGCCGGCACGTCGGTCGGGGTGGCTGCGCGGACGCGGAGCAATCTGCCCGCCGCGTTGACCGAACTGGTCGGTCGCGAGGACGCGGTGGCCGAGGTGGACGGGCTGCTCCGGAGCGCTCGCCTGGTGACCTTGACTGGTTCCGGTGGGGTGGGCAAGACCCGGCTCGCGCTGGAGAGCGCGGCCCGGGCGGTCGACGATGCGTCCTTCCCGGACGGGGTGTGGTTGGTCGAACTGGCCGGTCGGCGCGACCCGAACGGCGACGAGCTGGCCGACGCGATCGCCTCGGCGCTGGGCATCAGGGACGAGGCCGCGGCCGGCGCGGGGCATCGCACGGCCGAGTCGCGGACCCGGCTGGCGGACGCGCTGCGCGGGCGCGGGCTGTTGCTGGTCCTGGACAACTGCGAGCACGTGATCGAACCGATCGCGGAACTCGCCGACCTGCTGCTTCGGGCCGCACCGGAACTGCGGATCCTGGCCACGAGTCGAGAGCCGCTGACGGTGGGCGGCGAGGTGTTGTGCGTGGTGCGACCGCTGGTGGTGCCGGCCGCGGGGGCGGATCCGGCGGCACTGGCCGAGTCCACGGCGGTGCGGCTGTTCGTGGCCCGGGCGGCCGCCGCGGCACCCGGGTTCGTACTGGACGCGCATACGGCGGACGCGATCGCGGCGATCTGCCGCCGCCTGGACGGGATTCCGCTGGCCCTGGAACTGGCTGCGACCCGGGTGCGCGGGCTCGGCGTACACGGGCTCGCGGCGCGCCTGGACGACCGGTTCCGGGTGCTCGGTGTGGGTCGGCGCGGGGTGCCGGCCCGGCAACAGACGCTGCGCGCGATGATCGACTGGAGCTGGGAACTGCTCGGTGCGGCGGAGCGGATCGTGCTGCGCCGGTTGGCGATCCACGTGGACGGATGCGCTCCCGAGGCCGCGGAGGTGGTCTGCTCGGGGATCGACGTGGCTCGGGCCGACGTGCTCGATCTGGTCGGTCGATTGGTTGATCGTTCACTGGTGGTCGTGGTCGAGGGGCCGTATGGGCCGAGGTATCGGCTGCTGGAGTCGGTCGCCGCGTATTGCCTGGAACACCTGCGCGCGGCGGGCGAGTTCGATGCCGTGCAGGGTCGACACGACGGCTGTGTCGCCGAGTTCGTCGAGTACGCCGCGCCGCGGTTGTACGGCCCGGAGCAGCGCGAGTGGCTGGCCCGGCTGGACGCGGAGAGCGGGAACCTGCGCAGCGCGCTGGACGGCGCGGTACGGCGCGCGGACGCGGGGCTCGCGGTGCGGCTGGCGGGTGGGGCGGCGTGGTACCGGTTCCTGCGGGGGCGCTATCGCGAGGCGTGGCGGGCGTTGGATACGGCGTTGGCGGTGGAGGCTTGTTTGGATTCGGATTCGGATCCGGATTCGGATTCGCGTGCGCCTGCGGGTGTGGTGGACCCGCTTCGGGCGGCGGCGGGGGCCTGGCGGGCCGGGTTCGCGATGTTGATCGGGGACGGCAGCGATCTGGTGCGGCAGAGCCGGGACGCGTTGCGGGCGTACGACCGGATCGTGGAGGGGCGGGCCCGGGCCGAATGGTTCCTGGGCCTGGCGCACCTGCACGTGGGCGACGCGGACGCGGGCGGCGAACTGATCGAGCGGGCCCTGGTCGGCTTCCGCGCGGCGGACGACGCGTGGGGCATCGCGGCGGCGTTGACCGGCCGGGCGAAGGCGATGATGTTCCGTGGCGATCCGGCGGCGGCCGGGGCGGCGGCCGAGGACGCAGCGGCACGCTTCGTTGCGCTCGGCGAGCGGTGGGGGCTCGTGCAGGCCTCGGACCAACTCGCGTATGTGGCCGAGGTGTCGGGCGAGTACGACCGCGCCGCCGCGCTGCATCGCGAAGGGCTGCGCGGGGCCGAGGAGTTGGGTCTGTGGACGGACGTGTCGTACCGGTGGTCCGGGCTCGGCCGGATCGCGCTGTTGCGGGGTGACTTCGCTCGGGCCGAGGAATTCCACGAGCGTGGGCGGCGGCTCGCGGTCGAGCAGTCGGACCGGTTCGCGGAGGAGTTCGCCGAGGTCGGACTCGGACTCGGGGCGCGGCGGGCGGGAGACCTGGTGGCGGCCGAGCGGCACTTGCGCAATGCGCTGGAGTGGAATCGTCGGCTGCACGAGGACTACGGCGTGCCGTTCTACGGGGTGACACTGCTGCTGGCCGAGTTGGGCTTCGTGGCCGAACTGCGCGGGGACGCGGTCGGCGCACGGGAATTGCACGAGGAGGGCTTGGCGGCGGCGCGGGCGTCCGGCGATCCGCGAGCCGTCGCGCTCGCGCTGGAGGGGTTGGCCGGGGTCGCGGCGATCTCGGGTCGGCCGGCAGAGGCGGCCACGCTGCTGGGCCGCGCGGACGCGCTCCGCGCTTCGATCGGCGCACCCTTGCCGGTGGGCGAACTCGGCGATGTGACGCGGATCGCGGCGGCGGCCCGGGAGAAACTCGGGCCTTCGGCCTACGCGATCGCCTTCCGCGTCGGGGTCGACTCGTCGGATGGGCCGGACGGCCTCGGCCGCCTCTGAGTCGGGTTGTCGGTGGGTTCGAGCCGCGAAGGTCGATCGGTCGAGTGGGCCGGGTCGTGGACTTCGAGGCTCCGCCGGGAGCTGCGGGATCGGGCTGGGCACGGGGTTTCGGTGACCGGATCCCGGACCACGGTAGGGTCCGGGCAGGGCAAGGGGGATCACATGGAACGGGACCGAATTCTGCTGTTGGACGCGGCTCCCGGTGATTTGCTTGATCGGGAACTGGAGCGTCTGCTCGGCCACGGGTCGGCCGTCACCTTGAACCTTCGGCGGGTGGCCGATCAAGCCGGGGTGCGGGCTGCCTGGGCCGGGCGGGTGGACTTCACCGACTTCGACGCCTTCGACGAGTCCGCGCTGCTCGCCGAGATCGTCCGGGACGGACTCGGTTACCACGCGATCAAATCCCGTGCCGGCGTGCCGCTGCGCGCCGCGTTCCTCGCGGCGGCGACCGACGCCGCGCAGACCAACCGGCTCCGCGTGATCGGCCGGGCCGGGGCGGGCACCGATCACGTCGAGCTGGCAGCCGCAGCCCGTCACGGCGTGGCTGTCACCCATACTCCGGGTTCCAACGCGAACGCGGTCGCCGAGTTCACCCTGGCCCAGCTCCTCGCCCTGACCCGAGACCTCCCGGCGCACAACGAGGCCGCGCACCGGGGCAACTGGTGTACACCGGCCGCACCGACGGTGGAACTGTCGGAGCTGACCCTGGGCATCGTCGGGCTGGGTCGGATCGGTCTGGCAGTGGCCGAGCGGGCGACCGCCCTGGGCATGGAGGTTCGGGGCCTCTCGCGGCGCCCGGCTGAGGTATCGGTGCCCCTGGCCCATTCCCTCACCGCACTGCTGACGACCAGTGACGTCATCTCCCTACACCTGCCGCTCACATCGCGGACCCGAGGACTGATCGGTGGCGCGGAGCTGGCGCTGATGCGTCCGGGGTCGATCCTGCTGAACACCGCCCGAGGTGGGATCGTCGACGAACAGGCGCTGGCCGACGCACTGCGCGACCCGGCACACCCGCTCACCGCCGCCGCCGTCGACACCTTCGAGCATGAACACGCCGCTTTCGCCTCGCCGCTCTTCGGCGTGCCGAACGCCCTGCTCACCCCACACGTCGCCGGGATGACCAGGAGCGCGATGGCCACAGCGGCCCTGCGCTGCGCGGACCACATCGCGGCCCTGCTCGCCGGCCGCCCGGACGGCGTACCCGTGGTGACCGCGTGACAGTCGCCGCCGAATGGCGCCTTGGCGTGGCTGATGGGGCGTGGGGGGACCGGGGCCGGGTGGGGGTACGGTCGGGGGTCATGGAGATCTGGATCAATCCCGCGTGCTCGAAGTGTCGGTCGGCGCTGTCCCTGCTGGATGCGGAAGGGGCCGAGTACACCGTGCGGCGCTATCTGGAGGAGCCGCCGACGGCGGCCGAACTGGAAGGCGTGTTGGCCCGTCTGGGGCTGGAGCCGTGGGACATCGCGCGTACCGGAGAGGCGATCGCGGGCGAACTGGGCATGAAGACCTGGGCCCGGGAGGCGGCCGAACGGGGCCGCTGGATCGCCGCGTTGGCGGAGCATGCGATCCTGATCCAACGGCCGATCATCACCGCCGACGACGGTAGTGCGGTGGTTGCCCGCACTCCCGAGGCGGTCCGCTCGGTTCTCGACTGAGGGATTGAGGGACTGAGCGAGCGCGCCCGACCCCGGGCCGGGATCGCGCCGCCTTCCGTATGCCGCGCTCCGTGACGCGGTGATCGTCGGAGCGGTGGAAAAACGCGAGACATTTGCCCGATTGGAGATAATTCGGGCGAATTGCCGAATACCTTGACGTCATGATCTTCTCGGTGACCTCGTACTTCGTGGTCGCGGCGATCGCCCCGTGGCTGGTCCGACGCCTCGGGCGAAACGCCTTCCTCGTGCTCGCCGCGCTCCCGGTGGCGACCACGGGGTGGGCGCTGACCCGGGCCGCCTCGGTGTTCGACGGCCGGCCCGTGGTCGAATCGCGTGAGTGGATCCCCCAGTACGGCGTCTCCCTGGCCTTTCGCTGCGACGCGCTCGCCCTGCTGATGGTGTTCCTCGCGGCCGGCGTGGGGATCCTGGTCCTGGTCTACTGCGCACGCTACTTCGCCGCCGACGAGCCCGGACTGGGCGCGTTCGCCGGTGTCCTGGTCGCGTTCGCCGGGGCGATGATCGGACTGGTCACCACCGAAGACCTGATCCTGCTGTACGTGTTCTGGGAGCTGACCACGGTCTTCTCCTACCTGCTGATCGGCCACCGCGGCGAACACCGCGGCTCGCGCCGAGCCGCGATACAGGCGCTGACCATGACCACCTTCGGCGGCCTGGGAATGCTGGTCGGGCTGATCCTGCTCGGCGAGACGGCGGGCACCTACCGGCTCTCCGAGATCCTCGCCGCCCCGCCCGGCGGCACCGTCGTGACCACCGCGATCGTGCTGATCCTGGTCGGCGCGCTGGCCAAATCGGCGATCGTGCCGTTCGGTTCCTGGCTGCCCGCGGCGATGGCGGCGCCCACCCCGGTCAGCGCCTACCTGCACGCCGCCGCGATGGTCAAGGCCGGCGTGTACCTGGTCGCCCGGCAGGCCCCCGGCTTCGCCGAACTCGCGCCGTGGCGGCCGATCGTGCTGATCGCCGGCAGTGCCACGCTGCTCCTGGCCGGCTGGCGGGCGCTGCGCGAGGACGACCTCAAGCGGATGCTCGCCTACGGCACGGTCAGCCAACTCGGCCTGCTGACCGTGGTCACCGGCGCGGGCAACCGGATCGCGGCGCTCGCCGGCATCGCGATGCTGGTCGCCCACGCCCTGTTCAAGGCCACGCTGTTCCTGGTGGTCGGCATCATCGACCACGCGGCCGGCACCCGGGACCTGCGCCGGCTCTCCGGCCTGGCCCGGACCCTGCCGATCACGTGCCTGGTCGCGGTGGTGGCCGCGATGTCCATGGCGGGACTGCCGCCGATGGTCGGATTCGTCGCCAAGGAGGCGGTGTACGAGGCGTTCCTGCATCGGGGCCGCACCGACACCATCGTGCTCGGCGTGCTGTTGGCCGGGTCCGCGCTGACCGCCGCGTACAGCCTGCGCTTCGTCTGGGGTGCCTTCGCCCGCAAATCCGCCGTGCCCGCCACCCGATGCGAGCCACTGAGCGCACTGCTGGTCGGCCCCGCCGTCCTGCTCGGCGCCGGCTGCCTCGCCCTCGGCCTCGCCGCGGGATCGCTGGACCACTGGATCTCCTCGTACGCCGACCTGTTCCCGTCCACCGGGAGCGACTACCACCTGGCCCTGTGGCACGGCCCGGGCATCGTGCCGAACCTGTCCGCCGCCGCGATCTGCGTGGGCATCGTGCTGTTCCTGGCCCGCGAGCCGGTGCTGCGCCTGCAACTGGCCACCGCGCGGATCGAACCCTCGCGCCTGTACGACGCGCTCGTGCGCGGCGTGGACCAGGGCGCATTGCAACTGACCGGCACCACCCAGCGCGGCTCGACGCCGGTCTACGTCGCGGCGATCCTGCTCAGCCTGATCGCGATCACCGCCGCGACCGCCCTGGGCAACCTCCCGCTGCCCTTCCCGCACGCGCCGCGCTGGTCGGATTCGGCCGCCCAGACGGTGGTCGCCCTGCTCGTCATCGGCACCGCGCTGATCGCCGCCGGCACCCGCGGCAGGCTGCTCGCGGTGCTCCTGGTCGGCGTCACCGGCTACGGCTGCGCGACGCTGTTCGTGCTCCAGGGCGCTCCCGATCTCGCGCTCACCCAGGGCCTGGTCGAGACGGTGAGCGTGGTGGTGTTCCTGCTGGTGCTACGCCGACTGCCGCGCCGGTTCGCCGACACCACCCGGCCCGGTCGCCGGGTCGTGCACATCACCCTGGGCGTACTCACCGGCGCGGTGCTCGCGGGCGTCGCCGTCTGCGCGTTCGCCGCGCGGACCCGGCCGCCGGTGTCCCAGGCATTCGCCGCCGCGGCCGAGGAGGCGGGCGGCAAGGAGATCGTGAGCGTCCTGCTGGTGGACATCCGCGCGTGGGACACGATGGGCGAGATCGCCGTCCTGGCGGTTGCCGCGATCGGCGTGACCAGCCTGATCTTCGTCCGCCGCGACCGCGGACTGCCCCGACTCGGCGACCGCGCCCCGGACCAGCCGGCGCCGGCCGGCGATACGGGAAGCGGCACCGGAAGCAACACCGACACCGCCAAGGCATCCGGCCCCGCCGAAAGCGGCGTCTGCACCCCCGGCGGGCCCACCCCCGTGTCGGAGCACGACCCCTGGCCGGCAGCCGCCGAAACGCTCGTCCCCGAGCGGCGCACGGTGCTCTTCGAAGTGGTCGCGCGCGTCACGTTCCCGACCGTGCTGGTGTTGTCGCTGTACTTCCTCTTCAGCGGCCACTCCACGCCGGGCGGCGGCTTCGCGGGTGGCATCACCGCCGGACTCGCGCTGCTGGTGCGCTATCTCGCCGGCGGGCGGTACGAACTGGCCGAGGCCGCGCCGCTGCCCGCCGGGCTGCTGCTGGGCACCGGCCTGGTGATCGGTTCGGGCGTCGGCCTGGTCGGCCTGATCGTGGGCGGGTCGGCGCTGCGCAGCACGGTGTTCGACGGCACGCTGCCGCTCTTCGGCGACGTGCACATCGCGTCTTCGGTGTTCTTCGACATCGGTGTCTACCTGCTCGTGGTCGGCCTCGTGCAGGACGTGCTGAGCGCGCTCGGCGCGGAGTTGGACCGACGCATCGAACAGACCAGGGACCGGGACGCCGAACGGACGGTGATCGTATGAAGAGCCCAACCCTGATCCTGGTACTGACCGCGGCCGTGCTCGTGGGCGTCGGGGTGTACCTGGTGCTCGAACGCAGCCTGACCCGGGTATTGCTCGGCGTGGTGCTGATCGGCAACGGCGCCAACCTGATCGTGCTCGCCGGTGGCGGTCGGGCGGGCGGCGCACCCGTGCTCGGGGTGACGCTGCCGTCCGCGATGAACGACCCGCTGCCGCAGGCGATGGTGTTGACCGCGATCGTGATCACCCTCGCGGTGACCGCGTTCGTGCTGGCGATGGTGCATCGGCACTGGGAACTGACCGGATCCGACGAGATCCAGGACGACACCGAGGACCTGCGGGTGGTGCGCCGCGCCGAGCGCGGCAGCCTGCGCACCGAACACCGCCGACTACGCCGCGAGTTGCGCAGGCAGACCGCGGAGCGCCGGGCGGTGGTGCGGCGTCTGGGGGCGCAGGCCCGGGCGAACTTCGCCGCCGAGTGCCGGCGACTGGGGGTAAACCGACGTGGGCACGGCGGTCAGCCGCAGGCGCGCCGGATCGCGCACGAGCGACGTGCGGAACTGCGGCTGCGGCTGCGCGGGATCAAGTCCGAGCACCGCATCCAACAGGCCGAGCTGCGGGCTCGATTCCGGCGCGCGCGGCGCAGGTTGAACCGGCAGGCGCGGGCCGAACGGGCAGCCGTCGCCCGGGCGGACAGCGTGGTGGACGCCGTGCCCGACACCGAGTTTCCGCGCGGCGTCGGCGACCCCGTCGATCCCGAGCGGGGTCGGAACGGGCCCGATCGATGAACCACCTGGTGTCGCTCCCGGTCCTGCTGCCGCTGTTCGGCGCCGGGCTCAAACCGGCCATCGGCGGCCGACTGCCGCGGGGTCAGCGGCTGATCAGCGTCGGTGTGCTGACCGCCGTGCTCGGCGTGGCGATCGCACTCCTGGTGGCGGCCGATCGGGACGGCCCGGTGGTGGCCCGCATGGCGGGGTGGCCGGCACCGACCGGGATCGTGCTCGTGGCGGATCGGTTGTCGGCGCTGATGCTGGTGGTCTCCTGTGCGGTCACCCTGGGCGTGCTGGTCTATGCGATCGGCCAGGGCCGCGCGGACGAGGACGAGGCCACGCCGCTGTCGGTGTTCCACCCCACCTATCTGATCCTGGTCGCGGGAGTGGCGAACGCGTTCCTGGCGGGCGACCTGTTCAACCTGTACGTGGGCTTCGAGGTACTGCTCGCGGCCAGCTACGTGCTGCTGACCGTCGGCGGCACCGCCGCCCGGGTACGCGCGGGCGCCGGCTACGTGGTGGTCGGCCTGCTGTCCTCGGCGGTGTTCCTGTCCGCGATCGCGATGGTTTACGCGGCGACCGGCACGGTCAATCTGGCCCAACTCGCGGTGCGGCTGCCCGAGGTGGATCCCGGCGTGCAACTGGTCCTGGAATCGATGCTGCTGATCGGATTCGGGGTCAAGGCGGCGGTGTTCCCGCTGTCCGCGTGGTTGCCCGACTCGTACCCGACCGCACCGGCACCGGTGACCGCGGTGTTCGCCGGACTGCTCACCAAGGTCGGTGTGTATGCGATCATCCGGATACAGACGCTGCTGTTCCCGGACGGACGGCTGCGCGGATTGCTGCTCGTGGTGGCGGCGGCGACGATGATCGTCGCCATCCTGGGCGCGATCGTGCAGAGCGACCTGAATCGGCTGTTGTCCTTCACGCTGGTCAGCCACATCGGCTACATGGTCTTCGGGATCGCCCTCGCGAGCGCGGCGGCCCTGTCCGGCACGGTGTTCTACGCGGTCCACCACATCACCGTGCAGACCTCGCTGTTCCTGGTCGTCGGGCTGATCGAGCGGCGCGGCGGAAGTACCGACCTGGGCCGATTGGGCGGGCTGGCGCGGATGTCGCCGGCGCTCGCGGTGTTGTTCTTCGTGCCCGCGATGAACCTGGGCGGGATCCCGCCGCTGTCCGGATTCCTGGGCAAATGGCTGCTGTTGCGGGCGGGCGCGGAGATCGGCTCGTCGGCGTCCTACGTGCTGATCGGCGCGGCGGTGGGGACCAGCCTGTTGACGCTGTATGCGATGGCCCGGGTATGGGGGCAGGTGTTCGGCGGCTCGCCGGACACGTCGGGGGCGACCGCGTACTCCTTCGCCGCGAGCCTGAGCGGGCGCGACGTCGTGGCCACCAGCAGTGTGCTGCCGCGCGCGATGACGACGGCGACCTGTGCCCTGGTCGCGGTGAGCTTGGCGTTCACCGTGCTGGCCGGCCCGCTCGTCGCGCTGACCGATCGCGTGGGTACCGAATTGGTGGGTCGGTTCGCCTATATCGAGGCCGTGCCGCTGCCCGGCGGGTTCGTCCGGGGAACGGATCGGTGAGCGCCGGCCGGATCCGGACTCGGATCGGACGGATCTCGCCGCTGCTGGTGGGGTGGCTGACCGCGGTGTGGGTCGCGCTGTGGGGCACCCTGACCGTCGCCAATGTGCTCACCGGGCTCGTGGTCGCGGTGCTGTTGCCGGTGCTGCTGCCGCTGTCGCCGGCGCACGACCGGTTGAGGTTCCGGCCGTGGGGACTGGTCCGGTTCGTGGTCCGGTTCGTGCTCGATCTGGCGGGGTCCTCGCTGCGGGTCGCCTGGCAGGCGCTGTGGCCGGGGCGGTTGCCGCGCAGTTCGGTCGTGGGTGTCGAGACGGCCACTCGTTCCGATGTGCTGCTCACGCTGACCGTGCTCGCGCTGAACGTGATTCCCGGCAGCATCGTGATCGAGATTCGTCGGGGTCGGCCCACCAAGTTGTTCATCCACGCCCTGGGCGCCGATACGCCTGCCTCGGTGGAGGCGGCTCGGCGGGCAGTGGTGCGTCTGGAGGCTCGCGTGGTCGCCGCGTTCGGCTCCCGCGAGGATCGTGCCGTTTCGACCGGAACTCCCGGAGGTGGTCCATGAATCCGCTCGTCGGCGGCGCCGTGATCGTGCTGCTCGGCGCGGCCGCGGTGCTCGCCCTGATCCGGCTCGTGCGTGGGCCCTCGACCCTGGACCGGGCGGTCGCGGTGGACATGCTGCTCGCGGTGATGTTGGCCGCAGTCGCGGCGGAGGCCACCTTGAACCGACACACCACGACCGTCCCGGTGCTGCTCGCCCTCGCCCTGGTCGGCTTCCTGGGTTCGGTGTCGATCGTGCGCTTCTCGGCGCGCGAGGGCGACTGACGTGCGGGCCGGCGAGTTCGCCGACGGCGCGTCCGCGGTGTGCCTGCTCGTGGGCTGCGCGCTCGCGTTCGTGGCGGGCGTGGGGCTGCTGCGCTTTCCGGACACGCTCTCGCGGATGCACACCGTGGCCAAGCCGCAGGTCCTGGGCCTGTTGCTGGTCACGCTCGGCCTGGGGCTGCGGCTGCGCAGCGGGATCGACATCGGGATGCTGGTGATGGTGGCGTTCTTCCAACTGACCACGGTCCCGGTGGCGACCCACCTGGTGGGGCACGCGGTCTATCGGCTGCCGCAACTGCCGACCGGGGACCTGGTCGTCGACGAACTCGCCGACGGGGCCGATCCGCAGAGCTGAGAGCCGGCCTGCCGGTGGGTGCGGTGCCGGTCAGCGCCCCCGGTGGGCGCGACTGATCCGCGACCACACGCGTCGGTCGCACACGCCGGCGGGGCGGCGGAAGGCGTCGTGGCCGATCGTGCGCAGCGGTCGGGTCTCCAGCCAACTGCGGTGGTCCGCGCCGGGATCCCAGGTCTTGGTGGGCAGTCGCACATAGCGGTCGCGGGTGCTCTGGTCCCGGCTGGTGATCTTGAGCACCTCGGCGCCGCTCGGACCCACCCGGACTACCAGACATGGGCGGTCCTTGGCCTCGTCGCCCTCGTCGAAGGGCACCGAGGCCCACCAGATCTGACCGGGAGCCGGGCGGGCCGAGCGGCCGGACGGCACCGGCGGCGGCACGATGTGCGGTCGGCGGCGGCTCAGGAACCACGCGAGGGCGGCCACGGCGAGGACGACCGCGAGGGCCGGGACGAGGAGCTTCATGACGCCTGTCTACCCGATCCGGGCGCGACGCCGGGAGGCCGAAGGTGCCGCCGGATCGTCGTATTTCACTCGGATGCGTGAGGTTGCCGGGTCGCTTCGGTGGATAACCGGGACGAGACAACCGTCGACCGAGGGTCCTGCCGGGGCTCGCGCGCCCGTCACGGGTCCGCGGAGCAGGCGTGTCCGAGGTCTTCGACTCGGCGCGTCCGCACGCGGGTCGGCCCGACCCGCCCGACCGCTCGGGGCGCGTCGCACGCCCGGGCCGACGTGGGGCGCTCGGTCGTACCCGCCGCAGACCCTCGGTCGTACCCGCCGCAGAAAGGAATCCACGATGAATGCGGAACCTCGCCGGATCGACGACTGCACGGCGTCGGGCCGGGCCGGCACCGGGCCGTTGTTCGGCGTCGGCCCGATCGGCGGCCGAGTCGTGGCGGAGCGGGTGGCGGTGGTGGCGGTCGGCGGACACGAGAGCGCGAACGGCGCGGCGCTGCCCGGGGTGTTCGGGCCCGAGGTGACCTCGGCGGCGTGCGGCCGGCAACTGCGCCGGGCGGTGTCCGCGGTGTTGCGGGCGGGTGCGGATCGGGTGTGCGTGGTCCCGATCACGCTGGGCCGGGACACGGGACTGGTCGCGGACGCCGCGCGGACGTTGCTCGCGCTGCCGGCGGGGGAGCGGGCCCGGGTGCTGCTGAGCCGGCCGTTCGCCGGTACGGAGCAGCTCACCGGATGGCTGTGCGCGGCGGCCGCGCGGGTGCCGGCACGGGCCGCGCTGCTGGTGGCGGCACCGGCGGGAGATGCGCACGAGGACGCCGAGTTGTACCGGATCGCGCGCCTGGTGTGGCAGCACGGCCCGCCTCGGATCGTCGAGGTCGCGCTGATCGGCGGCGACCCGGATCCGGGCCGAGCCCTGGAGCGTTGCCGGCTGCTGGGTGCGGCCCGCACCGTCGTGCTGCCCGCGTCCTTCGTGCTGCCGGCCGTGCCCGGCGTGGCACCGCTGTTGTCGAGGCCGGTGGCGGCCGGCGTGTTGGCGGCTCGGGTCGGTTCGGCCGTCGAGCGCCTGCGGGTGCACGGCGACGACGGCCTCGCGGTGATCGGTGCGAACGCTCCGCTGCCCGCCCACCCGGACGGCCCGATCCCGGACCGCAGCCGGCGGCCGGTCCCGACCCGCGGCCGCGAGTTCGTGCCCACGTCCGCGTTTCCCGTCGCCTAGGAGATCCGAGCCCATGGTCATGGCCCAACCGCAGCGATACCTCTACCGCGATCACCCGGCCGAGTCGGCGGCGGATCGTCGGACGCTGACCGTCCCGGTGCACAACACCGGTGGCCGGGAGATCCGGGTCGGTTCGCACTTCCACTTCTTCGAGGTCGACCCGATGCTCGCATTCGACCGGGCGGCGACCGTCGGCATGCGGCCGAACATCGCGGCGGGTACCTCGATCCGGTTCGAGCCGGGCGGCACCCGGCAGGTGGAACTGCGCCCGTTCGCGGGCTCGGGACGCCTGGTCGGCTGCACCGACCTGCCGCACGGCGGCGCCTGCGCACAGCCGGCCCGGCTGGGGGCGACGCTACGCGCGATCGAACACGGTCTCCGGGAGGCGCATGCCGCGCGAGCCGGACGGATCGACTCCGACGCACCCGAGCCCGCCGCCGGCGCCGCGCAGCCTCCGGCCGGGCGGGCGGGCCGACCCGCCGGCCGCCCGATTCGGAACAAGCCGGGTACGAGGCCACCGACCAAGCCCGGGTCCGCGCCGGGCGCCGCGGGAAAGGGCCCGCGCTGACGATGCCTCCCGGTGCCGTCGCCGGCCGTCGCGGCACCGCTTGACCGCCGCGCCGGCCGTCGACGGCACAGTTGGTCCGTGGGCTCCGTAATCAGTCCCGGTGCGGGTAGGTCATGCCGATTCCGAGCGTGGACTGCATCGGCAGCAGGCCGGTGCCGATCGTGTCCATCACGGCGGGCAGGATCAGGTCGGCCAACCGGGCCGCCTCGGCGGCGCCGATGGATTCCCACGGCCCGGCGGCGAGTTCGTCGGTAAGCGCCTCGACGGAGTCGCGGCGGCGCGACCGGTGCGCCGGACCCGGCTACCGGATTCGGTCGAGCCGGTCCAGGAACAGCGCGAGGCCCGCCGCACACTGCGAGTGCAGCGGGATCGGCAGGGCGTCGGGTGCGAACCATTCCAGTGCGTCGAACTTGTGCGGCTCGCCGATGGCGACCCGTTCCGGATCGACCTCGACCGCGAAGACCACCGCGACCCAGTGCGATTCGACCGGGTCCCCGCGCAGCACGTTGCGTACCCCGATCGTCTCGATCGACAACGCCTCGGTCGAGTACTCCTCGCGCACCTCGCGGGCCACCGCGCGCTCGAACGTCTCGCCCCACTCCAACGCACCCGCACCGGTGTCCCACGTGCCGGCCTCGTCCCGGGCCGCCGCCGACCGGCGGGCCAACAACACTCGCCCGGCCCCGTCGTGGCAGACGAAGACGCAGGACACGGACGGGCCGGTCGGCCGGTTCGTCGCCATCAGAAGTGCTCCAGCAGCTCGGGGAACGCGGTCAGCGTCAGCACCCGCTCGTCGCGCGGGTCCAATTCGCTCTGCTCCAGGACCCAGGTGTGCGCGTTCGGGATGAACACCGCACCCAGCCCCGCGCCGCGCGCGGGGAGGATGTCCGACTTGGGAGAGTTGCCGATCACCCAGGTCGTCTCCGGCACCAGCCCGTGCGCGCGGGTGAGATCCAGGTAGGCGTCGACGCCCTTCTCCGGCACGATGTGCACGCTGCGGAAGTGGTGCGCCAGCGCGGACGCGTCGATCTTGCGCTGCTGCTCCTCGGTGTCGCCCTTGGTGAGCAGCATCAGGTCGTGGCGCGCGCCGAGCGTGGTGAGCGTCTCGACGACGCCGGGCACCAGTTCCACCCGGTTCTCCACGAGCGCGACCGCGAGCTGCTCGATGTGCCGCAGCTCCGCCTCGGTGGCCGGCCGCGCGTGCAACTGCTCCAGCGCCTCGCTCAGACTGCGCAGGAACATCTTGCTGCCGTAACCGTGCGTGATCGCGTTCGCGGCCTCGATGTCGTTCAGGATCGCGCGGATCTCGGTCCGGTTCAGCGTCGGGTGGTCGAGCCAGTCGAGCCAGTCGTCGATGACCCGTTCGAACAGGACGTTGTTCTCCCACAACGTGTCGTCGGCGTCGAAGATCAGGACCTGACGCGAGAGGCCCGTCGGCGTGTGCATGGTTCGTTTCGTCTCTGTCTGCTCGGCGACTCCGGGCCGTTCATCCTAGGGCGGGCCGCCGGCCGTGTTCATCGGGTTTTCCGACCGCTCCGGGCGGCGCGCCGATTCGTCGAGCAGCTCGCGGGCGCGGCGCGCGGCCTCGACGACGAGCGACTCCAGCGTACCCGCCGGGGTCCCGGGCAAAGGCGTGAAGTCCGGCGGCGGGACGGCGTCCGGCACCGGCGGCGGGTCGGCGGGCAACGGGTCCACCGGGCGGTACGCCTCCCGGGCGGCGACCCCGGCCCCGGGTAGGTCGGCCGGCGACCCGGGCGCCCGGCTGCTCGGGTCCCGCTCGCGCAGGCCGTCCAGGAACGCCCGCTCGTCCAGCCCGCGCAGCAGCAACAGCACGAACGGGTCCGCGTCCAGCAGCCAGGCCGCCTGATAGCACAGCGCGGCGGCATGTCGGCAGGGCAACTCCCAGTCCGGGCAGTCGCAATCCGGATCCAGGTCGCCGATGCCCGGCAGCAGCCGCACGTCCGCGTCCTCGGCCGCCGTCACCAGGTCCTGCGGCATGTCCCGGTCCAAAAGCGCGGCCAGGTGCCCGGACTTGGCGGCCACCTGGTCCAGGAACCGATCCCACTGCGCAGCGGTGAGCCGTTCGATGCGCACCACCGTCTCGTACTGCGACCCGTCCGCGTCGTACACGGCCGCGGCGATGCGGCCCGGGCCGACGGTGATCGGGCCGACCCGGCCGGAGCCGGCGTACGCGCGGCCCTTGCGCAGCGGCTCGCCGGAGAGCGCGGCGTCCTCCAGGGCATCGGTCCAGGCGCGGCCCCACCAGGTCCGCCCCCTGGCGCCGCGCGATGCGTGTGGGGCGAACGCGGGGAAGGCGCGGGCCGATTCCGCGGTCATCGGGCGCTCCTCAGCTCGACCAGGTTCGCGAGTTCGGTGTCGGAGAGTTCGGTCAGCGCGGCCTCGCCGCCGGTGAGCACCGAGTCGGCCAGCGCGCGTTTGTCGCGCAACATCCCGGCGATCCGGTCCTCGATGGTGCCCTCGGCGATGAACCGGTGCACCTGGACCGGCCGGGTCTGTCCGATCCGATACGCGCGATCGGTGGCCTGTTCTTCGACGGCCGGGTTCCACCAGCGGTCGTAGTGCACGACATGGTCGGCACGGGTGAGGTTGAGCCCGGTGCCGGCGGCCTTGAGCGAGAGCAGGAACACCGGTACCGCGCCGTCCTGGAAACGGGCGACCAGCGCGTCGCGGCGGGCCGGTGCGGTGCCGCCGTGCAGGAGTTGGTTGCCGATGCCGCGGGCGTCGAGGTGCCTCGCGAGCAGCCGGGCCATGGTGACGTACTGGGTGAAGACCAGGACCGAGCCGTCCTCGGCGAGGATCGTGTCGAGCAGCTCGTCGAGCAATTCGAGCTTGCCGGAGCGACCGTCGAGGCGGGGCTCGCTCTCCTTGAGGTATTGCGCCGGGTGGTTGCAGATCTGCTTGAGTCCGGTGAGCAGGCCGACGATGTGCCCGCGCCGGGCCATGCCCTTGCTGTCCCGCAGCTCGGCCATCGCCTCGCGCACCGCCGCCTCGTACAGGCCGGCCTGCTCGCGGGTGAGCGACACGGGCTGGTCGGTCTCGGTCTTGGCGGGCAGTTCCGGCGCGATGCCGGGGTCGGACTTGCGTCGGCGGAGCAAAAACGGCGCGATCAGCCGCCCCAGTCGCTCCGCCGTGGGGCCGTCCCGATCGGCCTCGACCGGCTTGACCCAGCGGCGGCGGAACGCGGCGAGGCCGCCGAGCAGGCCGGGAGTGGTCCAGTCGAGGATCGCCCACAGCTCGGACAACCGGTTCTCCACCGGCGTGCCCGTGAGCGCGATCCTGGCCTGCGCGGGAATCGTGCGCAGGGCCTTGGCGGTGCCCGAGGTGTGGTTCTTGACGTGCTGCGCCTCGTCCGCGACCACCAGACCCCACGGCACGTCGGCCAGCCGGGCGCGGTCCAGGCGCATCGTGCCGTAGGTGGTGAGCACGAAGCCCTCGGCGAGGTCGTCGAGGGTGCGCGCACCGCCGTGGAAGCGGCGTACCGGGGTGCCCGGTGCGAAGCGCTCGATCTCCCGCTCCCAGTTGCCCAGCAGCGACGCCGGACACACCACCAGGGTGGGTGCCGGGCCGGCCGGGTCGGCGGCGTCGAGCGACGCGGCCCGACGGTGCAGGTGCAGCGCGATCAGCGTGACGGTCTTGCCCAGGCCCATGTCGTCGGCCAGGCACCCGCCCAGGCCCAGCGAGGTCATCCGGTCCAGCCAGCGCAGGCCGCGCAGTTGGTAGTCGCGCAGGGTCGCGGCCAGTGCGTCCGGCGCGGCGATCGGCTCGCGACCTCCATCCGGATCGGCGAGCCGCTCGCGCAGTTCGTCCAGCCAGGCCGAGGTGCCCACCTCGATCCGCTCGCCCGCCACCTCGATGCCGCCGGTCAGGGCCGCGGTCAGCGCCTCGATCGGGGTGAGCGGCTTGATCGAGCGGTTGCGGGCCTTGGCGATCAGGGCCGGGTCGACCAGCACCCACCGGTCGCGCAGTCGCACCGCGGGCCGGTGCGATTCGGCCAGCGCGTCCATCTCGGCGGCGGTCAACGGGTGGTCGCCCAGCGCGAGTTGCCAGTCGAAGCCGAGCGGGGTGTCGCCGCCGAGGAAGGCGCGCAGGTCGCCGGGCGCCCGGTCGTGCGCGCCGACCACGGCCTTGGCGGTGAGATCGCGCACCAGGTCGCGCGGCCAGTGCACCTCGACCCCCGCCGCGGCCAGCCGCGCGGTGGCGGCGCCGAGCAGCGCGCCGAGGTCGTCGTCGCCGACCACCACCCGGTCCGGCACGCCGGCGTTCAGCAGCGGCTCCAGCGCGGGCCACACCCGAGCGGCCCGGCGCAGCGCGAGCAACACGGCCGGCCGGGCTCGTTCGCCGAATCGCGGGTCGGTGCCGGTCCACAGGGTGTCCGCGTCGATCACCGCGGTCGGATCGTCGAGCGAGTGCACCTGGACGATCGCCCGGAACGGCGCGTGTTCGACGTCGTGCGTCTCCAGCCGCAGCGAGATTCGTACGCCGGTGTCGATCCCGGCGGCGACCCGATCCGACCACGAGCGCAACTCGGGCAGCCGCTGCGCATCGGTGCCGGCGAACGCGGTGGTACTGCCGGCGCGGGGCGCGGGGGCGATGCGAGCTGCTGCGGCGGTGCGCGGCATGGTGTCGGCGACCGCGTCCAGGAAGGCACGGATCAGCGGCGCCGCCTCCGGGAGCAGTGCGCCGCCCGGGGTCGGCATGGCCCGGGCCTGGCCCGGCATCGCGTCGGCGAGCGCGCGCACCCGCTCCACGTCGGCGGCGTCCAGCGGTCCGGCCCGCCAGGCGTCGTGGTCGCCGGGGGAGAGCCCGGGCAACATCCGGCCGCGGGCGACCAGTTGCAGCGCGAGCACGGTGGCCGCGCCCCAGAACGCGGCGGCCGGGTGGGCGTCGGCGGACCGGCGGGCCCGGGAGAGCAGCCGGACCGCGTCGGCGACCGGCACCAGGACGGCGGGATGGGTGTGCTCGGTGCCGTCGGCGTCGAGCACGGTGATGGTGTCGGTGCCGGTCGGGTGCGGCCAGAAGGCGACGGTGCCGGCGCGGGGCGGGTCGGCCGGCGCGAAGGTGGCGGCGTGTCGGATCAGTTCGGTCGGGACGTGCGTGGTACCGATGTTCACTACTCCTGCGTTGCGGGGGGCTCTGCCGCGGCGATCGGTTCTGCGGGCCGCCGCGAGCGGATCAGGGCCTCGATGCCGTCCAGGACCAGGCGCAGCCCGAACTCGAAACCCGCGTCGGGGGCCTCCTCGTAGGTGCCGGCGGCCCAGACCCGGGTGAGGGTGGGGAAGTGGGCGGGCTGGATGAGCCGTTCCAGGTAAGGCGTGCTCTCCGCCCACCAGTCCTCGTAGCCCACGCCGCTGCTCACCGCGTCCCGGTTGACGTCGACGGCGACCTGGGTGACGCCTCGAACGTACGCGTCGACGAGCCCGACGACGTGTGCCATCTCGGTCTCGGTCAGCCCGAGGTGGGCGACGGTGCGCAGCGTCGACTCGGCCCGGGCGGTGATTCGCGGGCCCATGAGCAGCAGGCCGGGGCCCCACAGTTGCACCACCCACGGATGCCGCTGGGCGAGCGCGTGGTCGGCGTGCGCGTGCCGCTCCAGCGCGGTGCGCCAGCCGAGTCCGGCCGCGTCGGGCAACTCGTTCTCGCCCAGGACGGTGTCGAACATGACGTGCAGCAGTTCGGCCTTGCCCGGCACGTAGGTGTACAGCGACATGGTGCCGACCCCGAGCCGCTCGGCGACGGCGCGCATGGACAGCGCGCCGAGCCCGTCGGCATCGGCGATCTCGATCGCCGCGTGCACGATCCGATCCACGGTGAGCCCCTGCTTGGGGCCGCGGGTGGGCTCCTCGCCGGTGCGCCACAACAACGCGAGGGTGCGCGCGGGATTCGCGCGCCCACTCTTCTCTCGTGCCACGTGCGTACCTTCTCCCAGAAACTCCGTATCACGTACGGTACGCCATCCGGAGTTGATCGACAAGCGCCGCGAGCGCGATCGCGGGCACGCTTGTCAAGCAACTCCGTATGGCGTACCGTACATGCTACGGAGCAACTCAAAACCGGTCGACCGCGCGGGCGGAGCCGGGCACGGGCGATGCGACGGAGGTGGCGGCATGAGTACCGCACTGCGCCAAGCCTTGCCGGACACCTGCTGCTGGTGCTGATCTGCTGCGGGCTCGCAGTGGGTTGGAAGTGGCACGAGGGGCCCGCGCGGGCGGCGCTCGCCGTCGCCATGTTGCTGCTGCTGCGACTGGCGGTGTTGTGGCTGGGTATCTACCTGGCCCTGCGGGCCAAGAGGCCCGAATCGGTCGCGATCCTGCAGATCCTGGTCTGGCCGCTGGGCTTTTTTGTCCAACGTGTTCGTCTCGCCCGACACGATGCCGGATTGGCTCGGCGTGATCGCCGAATGGAACCCGCTGTCCGCGAGCGCGGGCGCCGGCCGCGAATTGTTCGGGAACCCCGGCTGGGCCGGCGACTCGTGGGTCGCCGACCACTTGATCCTGATGGCCTCCGGCTGGCCGCTCGTGCTGATCGCGATCTTCGCGCCACTGTCGGTGCGGCGCTATCGCGGGCTCGGCCGGTAGCACCCGGGACGGGTCCGGCCGCTCGCGGGACCGCGAGCGGCCGGACCGCGCGTCCACGCACTCGCGATCAGCCGGGCCCCTCCCCGCGCTCGACCAGATCCCAGGCGTGGGCGAACAGTTCGGGCAGGGTCAGCCGCCAGATCTGTTCCGCCCAGACCTGGTCGCCGATCCGCCGTACGCCCAGCAGGTTCGCCTTCCACACCTCGATCGGCCACAGCGGCTTGCGGGCCTTGGCCCAGTCTCCGGGCAGGAAGATCCCGCGACCGGCGCGCGCCCGCTTGTCCGCGACCACCACACCGGCCGCCACCAGCGCCGCCGCGGCCTCCCGGTGCCGAGTGGCGTTCCAGCCGTTCCACAGCCGGATCCGCCGATCGCTCGGCCGCTCGATCGCGAGCAGTTGCAGGTACAGCGCGGCCGCGTCCGCCTCCACCCCGAGGGCCTTCTCGACCCGCGCGACGGTCTCCGGCGCGCTGAGTGCCGGATTGCCCTCGTACCCGCCGGCCGGCAGCGCGTCGCCCGCCACCCGCTCCACGACGCGTGCGCACCAGTCGCCGCGCAGCATGTCGACGGTGTCACGGACGTCCGCGTTACCGGAGGCGACCTGCCGCAGCAGCGCGGAACGCTCGTCGACGCCGTAGCGCGCGGGCCGGAAGTACATGCGGACGAAGGGGTGCGGATATTTCTCGCTGGGCTCGGCGATGGTGGCGATACTCAGACCGTCGTCGAAGCTCGCCGTCGTGAGCGGGATTGGGCCGACATGGGGCCGCTCGCCGAACAGGGCGCGCAACTCATCGGCCGACTCGTGATAACGCGCGGTGTACCCACCGTTCAACAGCAGACCCGGATGATCGAGTCGAGCGCGCAGCGCGGCCACCGTGGCGGGCAGCCCGGCACGTACCGGGTCCCCGGCGGGCAATTCGGCGTAGACGATTGGCAGCGCGACGGCGAGCGCCAACAGGAAATCCTGGAACCAGCGCACGCCTTGCTCCTCGCTGGTGCAGTAGGTCCCGCCGAGCCCCTCCGCCAACCACGGATCGTGATCCCGAGCGGTCAGGGGATGCGTCTCGGGGGCCATGAAGGCGGCACAGACGTGCGCGGCCGGGGTGTGCAGGGTGAGCCGACGGTGCTCGGCGAGCACGGAGAGGGTCTCTTCCGGTACCTGCCGCGCGCGTCCGAAGCGGGCCCGCCACGCGGCGGCGATCCGGGCCGTGAGCACACCCGGGCCGGTCGGCTCCCACAGCTCGGCCGGGTCCTCGGGCAGGACGTGCGCGAACAGCTCCAGCCGTTCGAGCTCGGTCAGGCGGCGCAACTCGTCGTAGCCGGCGTCGGCTTCGGCCGTGCTCAGCCCGAGTACGGCGCGCTGCTCGGGATCGAGTGGGGGCACCGTGCGGACCCCACCCGCATCGCCGGTCGACAGCAGCGCCGCCGCCGCCCGGGACACCCCCGTTTCCGCACCGAGCAGTCGCACCGCCGCAGGATCCCAGGGCATCGGCCCACGCTCGCGCACCAGCGCGATCAGCCGGCGCAACTGCCCCGCGTCGCCCCAACCGCGGGCGACCTCGACCCAGTCGGTCGGCTCACCGAACTCGGGCGGGTCCGCGTCCCCGGTGCGCACCTGGACGACCGCGCAGCGGCCGTCCTGCGGCCAGGTCGTGGCGATGGTCGCCCCATGCTCGTTGCGTACGGCCTTGGCATCGGCCCGAGCGGCGCCGATACGCAACCGGGCCGAGGGGTCGGCCATCGGTGTGCCGGCCCAGTTCTCCAGGAACGCCAGCAGTGCCTCACGGTGTTCGACCCTGGTCGCCGGCGCCGCCGCGCGCAGCGCGATGGCGCCGATCCGGCCGATCACCGGCGGCCAGGACCCGTCGCCGATGATCCCCGGCCCGTCCTCTCCGGCCGGCGGGTCCCACGTGCCGGCGAGATACCCACCGACCCGCTCGACGCCCGCCAACGCATTCCAATTCCACATCCCCAGGCCGGTGACCAGACCCGACAACGCCGGGGAGAGCCACTGATCCCAAGGACCAACCGTCGTAGGTGCCATGCCGACATCCCTACCGCGCCGCACCGACGCCCCGCACCCCACCCCCACCCCCACGCCACGCCACACCGGCCACCACGCCGTCGTCGAGCGATGGCATCAACCGGCCCCACCCTGTCGATCGCCTCCGGACCGACCTCAGGGCGGCGGGCCGACGCACGGGTCAGCGGGCCCGGGCCTGCTCCGCGTAGGCCAATGCCGCCCGCAGGAATTCGGCGGTCGCCGAGTCCTCCGCCTTGACCAATTCGGCCGGTGTGCCCTCGAAGACGACCATGCCGCCGTGCTTGCCGCCGCCCGGACCCAGGTCGAGTACGTGGTCGGCGCGCTTGACCACGTCCAGGTTGTGTTCCACCACCACGACCGTGTTGCCCGCGTCCACGAGCCGGTCCAGCAGCCGGATCAGGGTGTCCACGTCGGACATGTGCAGGCCCGTGGTCGGCTCGTCGAGGATGTACACGCTGCCCGTCTTGTGTAGCTCGCTTGCGAGCTTGAGCCGCTGCAACTCGCCGCCGGAAAGCGAACTCAGCGGCTGTCCCAGGGTCAGATAGCCGAGGCCGACCGAGACCAGCGACCGCGCCCGGGTGCGCAGCGCCTCCTCGGTGAAATAGCCCACAGCCTCCTCCGCGGTCAGCGCCAGCACGTCCACGATCGACTTGCCGCGCAGCGCGTACGCCAACACCTCGTTGCGGAACCGCCGCCCCTCGCACGCCTCGCAGCGGGTGGTGACCGGATCCATGAAGGCCATGTCGGTGCGGACCACCCCACGCCCCTGGCACTCCGGGCAGCCGCCCAGCGAGTTGAATGTGAACAGCCCCGGGTCCACGCCGTTGGCCTTCGCGAACAGCCTGCGCAGCGGATCCGCCACGCCGACGTAGCTCGCCGGCGTCGAACGTGAGGAGATGCCCACGCCCGACTGGTCGACCACCACCGCCTCCGGGTACGCCGCGACCAGTACGTCCGAGATCAGCGTGCTCTTGCCCGAGCCCGCCACCCCGGTGACCACGGTGAGCACGCCGGTGGGGATGTCCACGTCCACGTTCCGCAGGTTGTGCAGGTCCGCGCCGCGAATCCGCAGCGCGCCGGTGGGCCGGCGAAAGCTCGGCTTGAGCGCGGTGAGCCGGCGCAGCGCGCGCCCGGTCGGCGAGTCCGCCGTGCGCAGTTCGGCGAAACTGCCCTCGAACGTGATCGTGCCGCCGTGGATGCCCGCCCCGGGCCCGACGTCCACGACGTGGTCGGCGATCGCGATCACATCCAGGTCGTGTTCGACCACCAACACGGTGTTGCCCTTGTCCCGCAGCCGGGTGAGCAGATCGTTGAGCCGAACCACGTCACGCGGGTGCAGACCCACGCTCGGCTCGTCGAAGATGTAGGTCATCCCGGTCAGGCTCGACCCGAGGTAGCGCACCATCTTCAGCCGCTGCCCCTCGCCGCCGGACACCGTCGAGGTGGGCCGATCCAGATGCAGGTAGCCGAGCCCGATCGCGACGATCCGCTCCAGCGCGACCGCCGCGGGCCGGGCCACCCGGCGCGCGACCGGGTCGGCCAATCCGGTGAGCACCTCGACCAGATCGCCGATCTCCATCGCCGTGTAGTCCGACAGCGAGCATCCCTCGATCAACGACGTGCGCGCCGCCACGTTCAACCGGGCCCCCGCGCAGTCCGGGCAGGCGCCTTCGGAGACGAACCGGGCAAGCGTCTCGCGGCTCTTCTCGGCCAGCGCGGAGGTGTCGCGGTTGAGGTAGAGCCGGTTGAACCGGTCGAGCAACCCCTCGTAGTCGATGTGGTGCCGGCCGTTGCTGTTGACGATCACCACCTTGGCACCGGTGCCGTGGAGGAACAGCCGCCGCTGTTCGTCGGTGAACTCACACACCGGGACATCGTCGGGGTAGAGGTCGTGGTTCGCGTACAGCTGCCACTGCCAGCCGCCGACCGCGAACCCCGGGTGTCGGATCGCGCCGTCGCGGATCGATCGGGACGGGTCGATCAGCGCGTCCAGGTTCAGCCGCACGGTGCGCCCGAGGCCCTCGCAGGTCGGGCACATGCCGTTCGGGTCGTTGAACGAGTAGTGGTTGGAGGGTCCCGCCGACGGTGTGCCGTGCCGGGAGAACAACACGCGCAGCAGCGGGTGGATGTCGGTCATCGTGCCCACCGTCGACCGCGAGTTGCCGCCGACCGGGCGCTGGTCGACGATGATCGCCGTCGACAGGTGCTCGATCGCGTCCGCCTCGGGCCGCTCGTGCTTGGGCAGTCGACTGCGGATGAACGCCGTGAACGTCTCGGCGAGTTGCCGCTGCGACTCGACCGCGATGGTGTCGAACACGATCGACGACTTGCCCGAACCGGAGACGCCGGTGAACACGACGATCCGGTTCTTGGGGATGCGCAGTGACACATCCTGGAGGTTGTGTTCCCGGGCGCCGGTGATCACGATGCTGTCGTAGTTCATGTCATCAACGTACGAAGGAGTCCCTGACACCTGCTGTCAAGGATCTCGGAGCGATTCGGAATCGATCGCGGACCGGTTCCGGTCCGCGCCCAAGCCGCTGCGACGCCCGCAAAGCGGTTGCGCGGGCACGGTCGACCGAGCACCATCTCCGCCATGACGAACATGACAACGACGAACCGAAAGGGCGGCGACCGCCCGCGCGCGTGAACGCCCCGACGTCGGCACCCGAGCCGACCGACGCGACCGACGCGACCGACGCGACCGACGCGACCGACGCGACCGACGCGCGGCCGAGCCCGACGACGAACGATCCACGCCTCGCCGGCTACGGCGACGCGGCGTACCAGGCGATCACGGCCGACCGGAACGGCCCGGAGGCTCGCGCGATGTTCGCGCGATGTTCGCGCGAACCGCCGACCCGGACCCGGCCGTCCGGCTGTGCGTGTTGAGGCTGCTGACCAACGTGGGCCATGACGGCAAGCGGTGGCCGGCCGCCGCCGACGTCGCCGCGAACCTGTCGGCCGACCCCGATGAACGGGTACGCCGCGCGGCGGCCTGGCTGCTCGCACGGGCCGACCTCGACCGGGCGCTGCGCGCGGCGCACGAGCCGCCCGCCGATCCGGTGGCCGGCCTGGCGCTCGTGGAGGCCGCGCTGGGCCGCTGGGCTCGCGGCGTGGAGGCGGCACGCCTGGACTTGGCGGAGCAGCTGCGCGAGCACCCGGATCCGGCCGTCCGGCTGCGCGCGAGCCTGGCGGCGCTCGCGCTGTGTGCGCCGGGGCGGCGAGACGGGTGGGAGCGGGTGATCCGGGGCGCACTGGCCTCGGCCGAGCGCCTGTCGGGCCCGGGGTCGCACGCCCCGTGGAGCGCGGCCGAGCTGTTGGCCTCCGCGTTGGTGCGCGGCGGACGCGCCGAAGCCGACTGGTATTTGTGGGCCGACCCGCTGATCCGTTCCCAGGACCCGGCGACGGCCCGCGTGGGCATCGGGTTCGGCCGTGAGGCGATCCGGAAGTGGCGGGCCGGCCCCGCCCGATTGTTGCCGGCTCTCGTCCACGCGCTCGACCACGAGGATCCGGACGTACGAGCGGCCGCGGTGGACACGATCAGCCGGTCCAGCCGGGCCACCCGGGGCGCGGCGGACCGTCTGGCGCAGCTGACGGCCTACCCGGACACGGGTTGGCCGGCCACCGCCGCCCTCGCTCGCGAGGGCGATCGCCGGGCACTACCGGCGGTCCGCGCGATCCTGGCCACGGCGGCCACGAACACGACGCATCCGGGGTTGGCGCGGGCCGCGGCCGGCTTCGCCGACGACCCGCCGGCTCCACTGCTCGGGGCCGTACTCGACCGACTGGCCGGGCACGACGCCGCCTCCTGCGTACGTTCGCTTCGCGAGCGCGGATGCCTGCTGCCCGCCGCTCTGGCCGCGCTGAAGCCCGGCGTGCCGGCCGCCTCGGCAGCGGTGCCCGCGTTGATCGCGGCGCTGTCCGACGTGGCGAGCGTCGGCGCGCACACCTGGTCGCGCGGGCGGATCGCGCAACTGCTGGGCGAGTTCGGCCCGGCCGCGGGCGACGCCGTACCGCTGCTCGAACGCCTGATCGTCGAAGCGCGCGAGGCGCTCGAACCGCACGCGACCCTGGCGCTGATCCGGATCACCGGCGACCGTCGGCTCGCGGAAGCCCGCCTCGACGCGCTCGGGCCGGCGACTCGGCGCCCCCGGCAGGCCGTGGTGCTGCTCGACTGGCTCGTGGATCACGGCGGCCTGAGTGCTCGCCATTCGGCCGAGCTGTGGTCGATGGCGGCAGACCCGGTCCGGACCTACGCGCCCGTCCTGCCTCCCCTGTGGCGGCACGCCGGGGAGGCCGCCCTGCCGGTCCTGCTCGCCGCGCTGCCGCAGTTCGTGGAGGCCGACGTCTACAAAACGTTCGTCTACCGCCTGCTCGACGAACTGGGCGCGGCGGCCGAGCCGTTGGTGCCCGCCCTGGACGCGATCATCGACCGCCGCGAGCGTGCGCCCGAGCCGGACGACGACGAGTACGACGTGAGCCGCGACGAGAGGCTGGTCGAGCGTGCTCGTGCCCCGCGCGCCGGACGACAGCGCGAACCACTCCAGCGGGACGCGCATACGCTCGGCCAGGTCGAGCGCGGCGATCACCCGACGGCATTCCGGCTCC
>NZ_JBEXCV010000093.1:0-36360 GCF_040605455.1 Embleya sp. NPDC005575
GGCGCTGCGACCGGCTGGGGGCGCGGCCGAGGCGGCGGCCGAACCGGCCCGGCGGCTGGACGTCCGTCCGGACCGGATGCGGGCCGACCTGGAGCTGACCCACGGGCGGATCGTGGCCGAGCGGCCGGCCGGCGAGCCGACCGCCGAACTCGGCAAGGAGGCGGCGCGGAGCCTGCTCACCGAGGCATCGCGGACCTCGGCGCGGACCGGCCGGCACCTTCGTGATCTGCTGGGGCGGTTGGACGAGGCGGTTTTCGATCCGGCCGCCTACATCGGCTCGGCCCCGGTTCTGATCGACCGGGCGCTCGCGCACCATCGCACCGTGTTCCAAGAGAAGGACCAATGACGATCGCCACGCTCAAGCACCGCTTCGACGGCCCGGCCGACGCCCCGGTGTTGATCCTAGGCCCCTCGCTGGGCACCGAACTGGGCATGTGGGACGCGCAGATTCCGGAGCTGTCCCGGCACCACCGGGTATTGCGCTACGACCTGCGTGGACACGGCACATCCCACCCGGTACCGGGCACGGCCTCGGTCGGCGACCTGGTCGGCGACGTGCTCACGTTGGCCGACTCGTACGGCATCAAGCGGTTCGCCTATGCCGGTGTCTCGCTCGGCGGCGCGGTCGGCCTGTGGATGGGCGTACATCACCCCGAGCGGCTGACCGCCCTGATCGCGTGCTGCACCTCGGCGCGCTTCGGCGAGCCGCAGGCGTGGCTGGACCGGGCTGCGACGGTGCGCTCACAGGGCATGCGGCAGTTGGCCGACACGGTGATCCAGCGCTGGTTCACCCCCGAATACGTCACGCGCGAGCCGGCGGCGGTGCAGCGGATCCTGGACATGCTGTACGCGTGTCCGCCGGGGGGCTACACGGGCTGCTGCGATGCGCTTGCGCACTACGACCTGCGTGCGGAGCTGGGCCGGATCGCCGTGCCCACGCTGGTGATCGGCGCGGATCGGGACCCGTCGACGCCGCTTGAGCACGCGCGCGAGCTGGCCGCCGGGATTCCCGGGGCCACGCTGGTCGAGGTCACCGACGCGGCGCACCTGGCGAACATCCAGCAGGCCGAGATCGTCACCTCGGCGATGTGCGCGCATCTGGCGGCGGTAGGCGTATGAGCTCGCGCTCGTGCTCGTGCCTGGCGGGGGTCGGCGCGGTTGGCGTATGAGCCCCCCGGAGGGGATGCGGGTGCGGTGGGGGCTGGGGGACGCGCATGCGTCGGCTGATCCCGACTGTGGCGACCGCCGCTTGGGCACTGTCGCGGGACGTGGCCCGGCACTGGACGGGGAGCGGGACATCGGCGGCGACGCGGACACCGGTGCGGGCGGGGACTGCCACCCGCGTGGGTGACAGTCCCCGCCCCGGCGTGCCGATCGTGCCCCGCCTCGCGCCCCTGCGCCGTGCCTCGTGGGCTCAGAGCTTGAGCATGCTCTGTAGGAACGTCCGGTACTTGTGCAATGCGAGCCGCAACTGCTCGGTGTCCCCACCGGCAGTGCGCTTGGTCTGCTCCAGTTCGGTGCGCCGGGTCTGAATCGAGTCGGTCACCAACTTGGTGACCTGGGCCGCGATGTCGTCCGCCTCCGAGACGGCGTCCGAGGGGCTGTCCACGAATCCGGCGAGTGCCTCGCGGAAGCGGTGGTTGAGCTCTTCGGCGGCAGCCCGGTCGAACATGGCCGCATCGTCGTCGTGGGTGCCGCCGTTGCTTCGACCGGTGGACTCGTCCGTCCCGGTTCGACCCCTGGCGGGTCCGGCGGCGGACGTGCCTCGCGGATCGGCCCCGGCCGGCGGGCTCGTCGGGGCGGGCGGCGCGTCCCGGCCGGTTCGGGGCGTCGGGTGCACGGTGGTGCCGTAGGGCTCCGCCTGGTCGTGCTGCTGGTGCGGCAGGGCACGAGCGGACGACTCGGGCGGGTTGTCCACGCTCGGACCGGGGCCGTCGGTGACCCTGGCCCGGCGAGCTGCGCGGTCTCGTTCGTCACGCTCGACTATGGGTACGTCGTCCCGGCCGGGACCGGAAGCGCCCGGCCCGCTCGGGAAGTTCTGCTTGCGCATCGGTGTGGTCCTCTCGTCCGGTACGACGGATGTCGCGCCGCTGTGCGGGGCGTCCCGGTGAGGACGCCCCGGCGGGTGAATCCTTGGTGGCGGCTCGGCCGACGCGTCGTCGACCGAGCCGAAGATCAGCGCTGTTCGGGCTTCGAGACATCCAGACGGGGCGAGTTCGCTTCGCCCGGCGCGGCCTGCCATTGATCGGTGTGCCCGTCGTGGGTGGCGTGGGGCGAATCGGTGGAATCGGCCGAGTTCGGGGCGGTGCCACCGTGTCGCGGCCGATAGGGCTGCCCGAGCAGATCGTCGAACAGGGCGCGGTGGTGGATCATCGCCTGGCGCAGGTCCTCGGTCTCGGCTTCGCCGGCCTCACTGCGCCGGGCGATCTCGTGCGCCTTGCGGTAGTGCTCCAGCGTGTGTCCGTGCTCGACGGACAGCAGTTCCATGCGCTTGTCGTGAGCGCCGGTGGGGTAGCCGCGCTCGCGCATCAGTCGGGTGATCAGTTCGTCCGCTTCCTGCACCGCGTCGTCCGGAGCGTCGACGAACCGTTCCTGGACCGCGGTCCACTCGGTTGCGTACTTCTCCCGCGCGGCCGGATCCAGCGGCTTGAGCGTGAGTTCGCTGTGTCGGCGCTCACGTTCGACCAGGTTGCGTTCGGCTTCGCGCCGGTCGCCGTACTGCTCGACGGCCCGGTCGTACTCGGGACCGAATCGGGCTTGCAGGTGCCTACGCCGCAACATCGGACGGCCCGCGAAGACGGCCGCGGCGGCGAGGACGACGACGATCACCACGATCAGGATGACGGTCGCTGTCGTGTTCACGGGAACTCCCAGATGGGTCGGGTCTCGGATCGTGCCTTTCGGCGGAACAGCGGACGCACTCCGTATATCGGGGGTTTCCGCTCATGCTCGACGTCTCATGCCTTGCCGGGTCCGGGCAGACCAAACCCGCGTGCGGACCGCGTTTCCGGCCGCGGAAGGCGAAGGGGTGCCGGGAGGGCAGGCTGGGTTGGCCTCAAGCGCCGGCCGGGCTGGGTTGGCCTCATGCGCCGGCCGGGCTGGGTTGGCCTCATGCGCCGGCCAGGCTGAGTGGCCTCAAGCGCCGGCCGGGCTGGATTTGCCTGGCTGAGGATTTTGGCATGCGGGCGCCGGGCTGGGGCCGGATTTGGTTGGCCTCGGTTGCGGCATGTGGCATGCCGGGCTGGAGCGGATTTGCTCAGTGCCGGTTCTCGGCTGCGGGGTGCCGGGGCCGACCGGATCGGCTTGGTCGAGGTTCGGCGGGGAGTCTTCGGGTGCGCAAAAACGCCGGCCGGGCTGTGAATAGCCCGGCCGGCGTTTGAGGCCACTCAGCCTGGCCGGCGTTTGAGGCCACCGAGGCCGAAGGCGAGGCCGCAGCCCGAGCGTGGCTCAGACGCTGACGCCGAAGTCCTTCGCGATGCCCGCGAGGCCGGAGGCGTAGCCCTGGCCGAGGGCGCGGAACTTCCAGTCGGTGCCGGCACGGTACAGCTCGCCGAAGAGCATCGCGGTCTCGGTGGACGCGTCCTCGGAGAGGTCGTAGCGCGCGAGTTCGACGTTGTCGGCGGCGTTGAGCACGCGGATGAACGCGTTGCGGACCTGGCCGAAGGACTGCTTGCGGTTGTCCGCGTCGTAGACCGAGACCGGGAAGACGACCTTGTCGACGTCCGCGGGCAGCTGCGCGAGGTTGACCTTGATCTGCTCGTCGTCGCCCTCGCCCGCGCCGGTGCGGTTGTCACCGGTGTGCTCGACGGTGCCGTCCGGGGTCTTCATGTTGTTGAAGAACACGAAGTGCTGGTCGGAGTAGACCTTGCCGGTCGCGTTGACCACGATCGCGCTCGCGTCGAGGTCGAAGTCCTCGCCCGTGGTCGTGCGCAGGTCCCAGCCCAGGCCGACGACGACCGCGGTCAGGCCCGGGGCCTCCTTGGTCAGGGAGACGTTTCCGCCCTTGCTCAGGCTCACGGCCATGGGTGTGTCCTTCCAGAGGATGTATGACGTCGCGGACGACGCTACTGCTACTGATCCGGACGTGCAGCAGGCACGCGTAAGTTCCCGAACACGCCGAAAGGGGCCGTCAAGGTGGCGGTGATCACGGGAGGGAAGCGCGGTCCAGGTTATTGACGGTTCGTCAGTTCCGCCGTTCAATGGCCAGGACAAACAGGCATATGACTATTAGTCATATGCAGAAAATCCAGCTTCTGACCCCTGGGGGCAGCCATGTCCAACGCAACGACGCCGTCGGCCGGGATCGATCAGGCGCGGATGCGTCAGGTGATGGGTCACTTCGCCACCGGCGTCACGGTGGTCACCGCGATCCACGACGGCGCGCCCGTGGGCATGGCATGCCAGTCGTTCACGTCGCTGTCGCTGGAGCCGGCGTACGTCTCGATCGCCCCGGCGCTCACCTCGACGACCTACCCGAAGGTGCGCGCGGCCGGCCGCTTCGTGGTCAACATCCTCGCCGAGGACCAGCAGGACGTGTGTCGCGCGATGGGCCGCAGCGGCGGCGACAAGTTCGTCGGCGTCGACTGGGCGCCGGCCGGCAACGGAGCTCCTCGGCTGGCCGGTGCGGTGGCCTGGATCGACTGCGACATCGCGCACGAGCTGCCCGGCGGCGACCACGTGATCGTGATCGGCGCGGTCACCGCCCTGGACCTGCCGCGGGACACCGCGCCGCTGATGTTCCACAAGGGCCGGTACGCGCGCCTGATCGCCGGGTAGCGCACCTCACCCCCCGGCGCCGCCCGGCAGCCCGTCCACCATGGCCACGGTGACGGCGGCGGCGCGGTCGTCCACGCCGGCTTGTTGACGGTGCGCAGCAGGTGTGTCTTGACGATGGCACGCCGACGTACACCTCGCGGCAGATCTCGGCGTTGGTCATCCCCGCGCGACCAGGCCGAGCACCTGCGTCTCGCGCGGGCTCAGCGCGTCGCGGATCGGTGCCTTCATCCGGGTGACCGGCTTCGCGGCCACCGGCGGCGCGAATACGGCCCCGCCCCGGGCGGCGGCGCGGACCGCGGCGCCGGTTCCACCTGTGGGGGTGTCCTTGAGCAGGTAGCCGATGGCGCCCGCCTCGACCGCGCACGATGTCGTCGTCGGTGTCGTACGTGGTCAGGATCAGCACATGCACCCCGGGCAACTCGCGCACGATCCGTCGGGTCACGGCGAGTCGGTGGACAGGCGACGCGGGATCGGGCGGGTAGGGGCGGCTTCAGCCGACGCGGGCGGTCTCGGCGCGGGTGGGCTCGTTCGACTCCGACTCCGACTCCGACTCCGACTCCGACTCCGACTCCGACTCCGACTCCGACTCCGACTCCGACTCCGACTTCGACTCCGGAGACGACTTCGATTCCGGGGAGTCGTCCTCCGCCGCCGGTCGCGGGTCCGGCATCCGCAGCGCGCACAACACCGCGAGCACCATCAACACCCCGGCGCCGGCGAACACGGCATCCACACTGGAGACGAATGCCCGCACCGCGTCCCCGTGTTCGGCCGGCCCCAGGCGGGCGATCGCGGAGACGTCGCCGACGTTGCTCTTCGCCGCGAACACCCGAGCGAGCAACGAGCCGAAGAGCGCGACGCTCAGCGTGCCGGCCAGCGACTGGAAGAACCGGATGCCGGTCGTGGTGACGCCCAGATGTTCCTTGGGTGCCGCCTGCTGGACCGCCAGGATCGCTTTGCCGACCAACTGCCCGAACCCCAGCCCCAGTACGAACAGGTCGCCGCGCAACATCCACAACGAGGTGTCCGTGCGCAGCAGCGCCAGGCCGCCGAAGGCGACGCCGGCGAACAGCGTGCCGGCCAGCAGTCCGCTGCGGACGTCCCACGGGAGCCTGGTCCCCACGATGCCGGCGACCACCATGCCCAGCGCCATGAAGGCCAGGTAGGCGCCCGCGTCCGTGGCATCCACACCGCGCGCCAGCTGGAGGTACAACATCAGATAGACCAGCGTGCCCAGCATCGCCGCGCCGGTCAGGCCCTGGAGCAGGAACCCGTTGCGGATGTAGGAGTTGCGAAACAGCGACAGCGGCAGGATCGGCACGGCGACCGTCGCCTGCCGCCACAGAAACAGGCCGAGCCCGACCGCCGCCACGACCAGCAGGCCGACGATCGTCGCCGAGTCCCACGCGTAGTCCTTGCCGCCCCACTGGCAGGCCAGCAGCAGCGCGCTCGCGAACACGGCCACCAGCGCGGCGCCGACGAAGTCGATCCGGGCGCCGGTGCCCGCGGCGGTGTGTCGGGGCAACCGCAGTGCCCACAGCGCGCCGCCGATGATCAGAAGCCCGAGTGGGACGTTGACGAAAAAGATCATCCGCCAGTTGCCGTGGTCGGCGAACAGCCCGCCGACGAACGGCCCAAGGGCCATGCCGCTGCCGCCCATGATGCCCGCGAGCGCTCCGGGGCCACCCTTGTCGCCGGGCTTCCTGAGCTGGGCCATCACGACCATGGTGACGCTCATCAGGCCACCTGCGCCGACCCCCTGGATCGCCCGGAAGGCGATCAGTTCGGTCATCGATCGGGCCAGCCCGCACAGGACCGAGCCGAGCAGGAAGGTTGCGATCGCCGCGAGGTAGATGCGCTTTGCCCCGAACACGTCGCACAACCGGCCGTACAGCGGCAGCACCACGGTGGCGGCCAGCGAGAACGCCACGACCAGCCACGCGACGTGGTCGACGCCGTGCACCGGGTCCAAGTCGCGCACGATCGGGACGATCGCGGCGGACACGATGTTCTGGTCCAGGATCGCCAGGACCATCGTCAGCAGGCACAGGATCATGCTCAGGCGGCGCTGGAACCCGGTCATCGTCGGAACCGCCGCGGTTTCCTCCGGCGCCGGCTGCGCCCGGTCGAGAGTTGCTCCTCTTGTCGTCTTCATGGCAGGACCATAGGACAAATTTTTATGTCGAGTCAATGTTTTGGTTTGATATATTTTTCGTCTTGGTACAGTTCTCTCATGACTCGGGAACTCGGCCTGCGCGAGCGCAAGAAGAACGAGACGCGGCGCATGTTGTGGCGGACCGCGATGCGGCTGTTCGTCGAGCGGGGCTTCGAGAACGTGTCTGTGGCGGAGATCGCCGCGGCTGCGAATGTGTCCAAGATGACCGTTTTCAATTACTACCCGGCCAAGGAAGACCTCGTTCTGAGCCCGATGGAGACGCACGTCGGCGAGCCGGCTCGGGTGGTGCGCGAGCGCGCGGCGGGCGAGACTGCGGTCGAGGCGCTGCGCCGGCACTTCCTGACCGCGCTGCGCGAGCGGGACCCGGTGGTCGGACTGAACGACGACACGCAGATCCTCAGCGTGCACCGGCTGATCCAGGAGACGCCGTCACTGCGGCACGGGGCCCTGGCCATGCTGGAGCGCAACCAGCATTTGTTGGCCACCGAGTTCGAGCGGGAGGCCGGCCGCCCGGGGGATCTGGCGTGTCGGCTGGCCGCCGGTCAGATTCTGGCCGTGCGGCAGATCCTGGTCGCCCGCACCATTGAGCGGCTGGCCGAGGGGGCGACGGCCGACGAGGTCTATCCGTCGGCGGTCGCCGAGGCGGAGCAGGCGTTCGCGCAGTTGGCCGACGGGTTGGCGGGCTTTTGTCCGGGGCAGGGGTGAGGCGTACGCGTCGCGGGTGTGCGGCGTAGCGCGGAGCGGGCGTGGCGCGTGGGGCGTGGCGCGTCGCCGGCTCCAGGCGTACCCCGCAACAGGCGAGCGGCGTATCGCCCGGCGGGTGTGAGACTTCCCGCTCTCCACGGCGACCGGCCCGGTGGCACCATGGCAGGACCGGGGGAGTCGCTCGTGAAGGGATTTCGGATGACCGCGCAGCCCGAGGTGACGGCCGATCAGCACCGGTCCGGAGAGCGGGAATCCGCGCTCTTCGATCCCACCGTCGCGGCGCCGCCGCTGGTCGACGTGGCCCGATTCGGCTTCGAGGGGCCGCTCGCCGCGACCGCAGCCGCATGGAGCGAGGACGCGGTCTACTGGGAGTACACGAAGGCGGCCAACCCGATCGGCGCCGGGTACACGACGCCCGTCCCGGTGGAGCGTTTCCCGGCCGAACTGCACGCGGGCGGGGTCACCCGGGTGATCCCGCTCGACCTCGCCGAGCCGATGCGGATCGCGGGCGGCCCGGCGACCAGTCCGGCACTGCTGGCCAACTTCGTCCGGATCAACGCGGGCGACCGGCTCGCGGTGCGGCCGAACGCGACCTCGCAGCTGTACTACGTCATGTACGGACGCGGCATGTCGCTGGTCGGCGGGCAGGCGGTGGAGTGGGAGAAGGGTGACTTCCTGGTCCTGCCGGACCTGGGCGAGATCACCCACCACGCGGCGCAGGACTCGCTCTTCTACTGGGTGCACGACGAGCCGCTGCTGCGCTACCTCGGGGTCACCCCGAACCAGGCCCGGTTCCGGCCGACCAAGTTCTCCCGGCACCGTGCGGTGGAGGAGCTCACCCGGATCGCCGAGGCGCCCGGCGCCAATGCCAAGAACCGGGTCAGCGTGTTGCTGAACACGATCGACCAGGACCAGACGCTGACGGTCACGCACACCCTGTGGGCGATGTTCGGCCTGCTCCCGGTGGACCAGATCCAGCGCCCGCACCGGCACCAGTCGGTCGCCTTGGACCTGATCCTGGACTGCGAGCCGGGCTGCTACACGCTGCTGGGCGACCGGCTCGACGAGCACGGCGAGATCGTCGACCCGCAGCGGGTGGAGTGGCAGCCCGGAGGCGCGTTCGTCACGCCTCCCGGGAAGTGGCACGCCCATCACAACGAGTCCGGCAGCCCGGCGCACCTGATCCCGATCCAGGACGCGGGCCTGCAGACCTATTTGCGCAGCCTCGACATCCGGTTCAGCGACCGGCGCTGAGGGGACGGGCGGGCGCCGGCGCCGGCGCCCGCCGCCTATCGGCCGCCCGCGCCACGGTCCAGGTTGCGGCGCAGGTATTCGCCGGTCAACGACTGCTTGTCGGCGAGCAGTTCCGCGGGTGTGCCCTCGAAGACCACCCGGCCGCCGTGCTTGCCGCCGTCCGGGCCCAGGTCGATCACCCAGTCCGCGCGACCGACCACGTCCAGGTTGTGCTCGATCACCAGGAGCGTGTTGCCGCCGTCGACGAGGCGGTCCAGCAGCGCGATCAGGGTGTCCACGTCGGACATGTGCAGGCCGGTGGTCGGCTCGTCGAGCACGTAGACGCTGCCGGTCTTGTGCAACTCGCCCGCCAGCTTGAGCCGTTGCCGCTCGCCGCCGGAGAGTGTGCTGAGCGGCTGGCCCAGCGTGACGTAGCCCAGGCCGACCTCGGCGAGCGCGGCCAGGTGCGTTCGGATGCGCTTCTCGGTGAAGAACTCGTGCGCGTCCTCGACGGTGAGCGCCAGCACGTCGATGATCGACTTGCCGCGCAGCGGGTACTCCAGCACCTCCGATTCTTCGGGATGCGCAGCGACACGTCCTTGAGGTTGTTTTCGCGCGCGCCGGTGATGACGATGTCGTTGATCATGCGGCTCCGTACCTCTTCGGCTCTTCGACGGCGGACCACGGCGGGCCTCCGGATCGGCCCGGGCCGCGTACGGGCGGGCGGGGAGGGGCCGGGGTTGGGGTCGGGTCCAGCAGGCTACGGGACGGCACCGACATCGCGGGCGGGTCGTGGGATGCGCCGGCGGGGCTGGAGTCGGACGCCGCCGGGAATCGGTACGACCGTCGGTACGACCGGCAGTCTGGTCATCTTGCCCACTGCGGTGAGCATCAGGGCGTGGATCTGTGCGGCACGCACACTCGAAGTCCTCCACGAGGCGGACCCGGCGTCCGAGGTCACGGCGACGAGCCTGTCCACAGGCTGTGCATGCAGCCTGGGGATCACTGGTGCTCGGGTGCGCGGAGGCCGCCCGGGCGTGGCCTCCACGCACCGGCGGGTTCGGTGGGTCGGCCGGCGCCGGGGTGGTTCGACCAGGCTGATCCGCCCCGTCGGGAAGGGCGGGTGCGCGCGCTCGAAGGCTGAACGGGCACACCCTCCCTCCGGTGCTCAGAGGTGGCCGGGGATACCGGCCAACTGCCATACCTGGTTTGCCGCCACCGTCGGATCGGCGTTGCAGGTGTACTGGATGAGCGGCGCCTGGTTGTTCATGGAGACCTGCGCCACGTCGACGCACTTGTAGCTGTGGGTCGGCCGCAGCTGGAACGACGCGGCGGAGCCGAAGCCGGTCACCCGACGCAGTTCGAAGCGCTGCTCGGGCCCGCTGCCGCAGGTGCTCTGGATGACGGCGGCCCCCGGCGCGGTGGACGCGCCCGCCACGGTGACGCAACGCCCGTTCCCGGTGTTGACGATCGTGTAGATGCCGGGTGAGACACGGCGGAAGGCGAAGCTTTGCGCGGACGTCCCGTTGCATGTGTACTGCTGCAACTGAATGTCGAGAGTCTTCTCGCTGTGTGGCACGTCCAGGCACTTGCCCGAGTGGGCGGCCACCGCGGTAGTGGTGAAGTCACGGTCGGCCAAGGCCGCGTTCACCGCGGTGTAGGCGGCCTTGGGGGCCAGATTCGTGTCGAACATCGTCGCCGCTCCCCAACCGGGGAGGGACGAGGGCACCCACGAGTGGGCGTCGGTGAAACCCCATACGGTCGTGGACACGCACCGGGTCACCGCGATACAGCTCCGCACGATGGAGTCGTACGCCGCCGTCTGCGCGTCGACCTGAGCCTGCGTGGGCGGCAGTGTCATCCGGACATCGAGTTCGGTGATCGCCACGTCGAAGCCCGCGTCGGCGAACTTGCCGAGCAATCCCTTTAGTTGCGACACGTCGGTGTTGACGGTGACGTGCGTCTGGAAGCCGATGCCGTCGAGCGGGACGCCCTGCCGGCGCAGATTGGTGGCCAGGTCGAACAAGGCCGTGCTCTTGGAGTTGACGCGTTCGGCGTTGTAGTCGTTGATGTACAGCTTGGCCGTGGGGTCGGCGGCTCGGGCCCAACGCAGCGCGTCGGCGATATAGCCGGTGCCCAGCCGGTCGCTCCAGAACGAGGAGCGCATGGTGCCGTCGTCGTTGAGGACCTCGTTGACGACGTCCCAGATGTGCACCCGGTCCTTGTAGCGGGACACGACGGCTTCGATGTGCGCCTTGAGGATGGCGCGCAGTTCGTCCGCGCCGAAATTGCCGTGCGCGACCCAGTCGGGGACGGAGTTGTACCAGACCGACGTCTGACCGCGTACGTCCTGCCCGGCGCCGGCGGCGAAGTCGATCACCGTGTCGGCGTCCTGCCACTGGTACACACCGCGTTGCGGCTCGGTCCGCGACCAACCCATGGCGCTCTCGGGGGTGATGCTGTTGAACTCGTAGCGGACCTTGTCCCGATAGTCCTGCTCGTTGGACAGGGCGCCGGCCGCGACGGCGGTCCCGAAGCGCATCCCGCGGGCGGCGGCGAGAGTGCGCAGCGTCGCGGTCTGTGCGGTGCCCGTCGAAACGGCGGCCGTGGGGGCGGTGTTGCCCGCTCCCGGGCTTTCGGCCGCGGTCGAGTCGAATCGGGGAATCGTTGCGAACAGCGCGGCCAGAACCGCGACCACGAGACTCGTGACGATCGTCAGGCGCCGCGGGCGCGTCACGCCGCGTACGCGAAAGGCTCGCTGTGAGCCGTCCGGCCGCCAAAGCGAACGGGGCCGGTGGGTAGATGACATGGGTACATGAGAACACGATCATGTACGGGTCCGCCTGGGGACAATCCCTCATGATGCCGCCGATGTCCCGGCGCAGCCGCCGCTCGGTCGGCCTTTGCCGGGAACGGGAGTTCGACCGTGTCGGCTGCCCCGGGTGGACGCATGGACCGCAGGGAGGGCGTCGAGCGTCATCGACGAGGGCGGCACCGTGCGCTGCACCCGGCCTGCCACGAAGCGGTGGCCGGCTTCGCCCCGAACCCGAACCCGGACCCGGACCCGAACCCGGACCTCGCCGAACCATTGCCGATCGGCGGCATCCAGGCCCGAGCCGCTCGCCTCGACAACGTTCTCGTGTGGCGACACCCACCACGCTCCGCCCGTGCGGCGGGTCAGCGCGACGTGCGCAGCATCGGGAACAGGGCCGCGCCCGTGACCGCGTGCAGGATCGCCAGCATGACCTTGGTGTCGGTGGTGGCCTGTTCCAGGCCGATCGGGATGAAGGACAGGACGAGGACGGCGGTGGCCGTCACGGTCCAAATCGTCTTGGCGTGCCGGGTGAAGCGTTCCAGGAGGGCCGGCGTGCCCCACGCGAGCAGGCCCACCACCAGGTTGACCACGGCGATTTCCACGGTGACGAATCGGTGGGCCTCGGTCTTGCCGGGGTCGGTGATGGCGAAGTCGGTGCCGAGGGTGGACGCGGCCACGAAAAGCGCGCTGTTGGCCGCCACGGCGAGGCCGACGAGGGTCGCGCGGCGGCGGCGACGGACGGCCGAGCGGCAGCGTTGCCCAGCATGAGCACCGCTCGCCGAGCACGCCGCGCCCGGACCGCCGACCGAGCTTCGTACTGCTCGTGATGCTCGGCGCAGCGTCCGCGGTGCGTGGGGCTCGCCTCACAGTCGAGACAGCGCACCCCGCGGCAGGGGCGGGGGCGCGACCGAACCAGCGAGCGTACGGGACGACACCGACAGCGACATGGCAACCGACGTTGCCGGCGCGGCGTGGTCGCGAGCGGAGGCGGTCCCGATCAGCCTGAGGGTCCCTCGACTCGGCGGGAGAGCGGAACCCCATCTCGTGATGTGTCGTCACTTTCCATATGACGAGGGGGATTCCGTCGCGCGGGCAGGTTGGGGAGCCACCGCGCAACGATGAGTCGGGGGGCTTGTCCTTCCAAGTGTTGGGGTCGACCCGGGTTTTGGGCCCCGACGGAAGCGCACTGAACATCGGGCCGAGGCGGCAGCGCGAGCTGTTGACGCTGCTGCTGTTGCGGCCCGGGGTCGCGGTACCGGTTGACCGGCTGGCCGAGGAACTGTGGAACGGCCGGCCGCCACCCGGCGCGCGATCGACGCTGCACGCCTATCTGTCCGGCCTGCGACGGGTGTTGGAGCCGGGACGAAGGGCGCCCTATCGGGTATTGACTACGCGCGATGACTCGTACGCCCTGGAGGTGCCGGCCGGACGGCTGGACACCACGCGGTGGCATGCGTTGGCCGAGGCGGGTCGGGCCGCGAGCGCGGCGGGTGCGTTCGATCGGGCAGACGAACTGCTGCGTGGGGCGCTGGCGTTGTGGACCGGGGATCCGTTCGCGGAATTGGTCGATCACGAGGTGGCGCAGGCCGAGCGGGCGCGGTTGGCCGAGGAGCACACCGCACTGCTGGAGGAGGCGGCCGAGTGCCGACTCGCGCTCGGCGCGCATGCTTCGGTGATCGGCGACCTGATGGCGTTGGTCCGGGAGTATCCGCTGCGGGAGCGACCTCGGGCGCAACTGGCCCTGGCGCTCTATCGATCGGGGCGGCAGGCGGAGGCGTTGGCGGTGCTCGAGGCCGGTCGGCGGTTGTGCGCGGAGGAGTTGGGCCTGGACCCGGGCCCGCGGCTGCGTGACCTCCAAGCGGCGATCCTGCGCCAGGATCCGATGCTCGTCGCTCCGGATCGGCCACCGGCGCCGGCGTCGGTGTGCTCGGCCCGCCGGAACCTGATGGCGGCCCGCCCGCATCGACCCTGCCCGCATCGGGGTTCGCCGCACCGGCGCCGGTAGCGGGCGAGGCCGGGTGGGTCGTTGCCCGGACGGGCGGCCGTTGCGCGGGCGTGCGTCGCCCTGTCGGTCGTTGCCCGGGCGCCGGGCCCGGCGACGGCGGATGCGGCGCGGAGATGCACGGCGGCGTAAGCGAAGCAACCGGTCGGTTGTATACGCCATGGTGTACGCAACCGGCCCGCTCGGCCGGGCGCCGCTTCGTGCCGCGATACGGCGAAGTTCCGCGATACGGCGGGCATCCGCGATACGGCGGAGATCCGTGAGCTGCGCCGCCTCGACCGGGCGTCGGTCAGACCGTCAGGACGATCTTGCCCGTGACCCGGCCGGTCGCCCCGCGCTCGTGTGCCTTGGCCACGTCCGCCGGCGGGAACACCGAGTCGATCGCGGCACGCAGCCGCCCGGCCTCGGCCAGGGCCGCGACCTGCCGCATGGACGCGTGGTCGGCCTCGACGAGCATCTCGGCGGCGCGGACCCCGTACCGCTCCACGTCCAGGTCCCTGACATGGTTCACGATCGCGACGAGGATGCCGCCCCGGCGCAGGGTCGACAACGACCGCGGCCGGCGGAAGCGCCGCGGCCTGCATGTGGTCGATGTTCGCCGGCTTGCGCACCAGGTGGCGGGCTGCCGAGACCACGTACTCGGCGTGCGACCCGTTCCCGTACGGGTACCGCAGCATGCCGAACACCTCGTCGCCCGGCCGGTGGATCGTCACTCCCAGGCCGACCGCCTCCACCACGCCCGAAAGCTCCCATCCGAGCACGAACGGCGGCTCGCCCAGGATCAGGCCCGTGGCCCGGTGTATCCAGTCGGTCGGGTTGACGCCTGCCGCGTGCACCTCGACCAGCACCTCGCTCGGACCGGGTGCCGGCCGCTTCAGCTCGACCTCCCTCAGCACCTCGGGACCGCCAGAACGTCCTGACTGATTGCACGCATGGACTTCTCTCCCCGGTTCGAAAAGCTCCCCTCGGACATCGTGGCGATCGCTCGATCGCCGGTGCGAGCGTCCGGAACAACTTGGTGCGTACAATTTCGGACGTGAGCACAGTTGCGATAGCCGTCGCCGACGGGATCCTGCACTTCGAACTGGCCATGGCCTACGAGCTGTTCGGCACCGCCCCACCGGTTCCGGTCGAGAACTGGTACGAGCTCGCCATCTGCGGGGCCGGCACGGTGCGGGCCGACGGCCGCTTCCTGCTCGAACCCGACAGCGGCCTCGACCGGCTCGTCCTGGCCGACACCGTGATCGTCCCCGGGTGGGCCGACGTCGACACCGACCCACCGGCGGACCTCGTCGACGCCGTACGTGCGGCGCACGAGGCCGGCGCGCGGGTGGCCTCGCTGTGCACGGGCGCTTTCGTACTCGCCGCCGCCGGTCTGCTGGAGGGGCGGCGCGCCACCACGCACTGGGCACACACCGAGGTGTTGGCCGCACGCTTTCCCGGCGTCGAGGTCGACCCGGACGTGCTCTACGTCGACAACGGCAGCGTGCTCACCTCCGCGGGCAAGGCCGCCGCGATGGATCTGTGCCTGCACCTGGTCCGGCGCGACCACGGCTCGGTGATCGCCAACGCGCTGGCCCGCAGACTGGTCGTACAGCCGCACCGACCGGGCGGCCAGGCCCAGTTCGTCGCCTCCCCGATGCCCGAACAGCCCGACCACCCGCTCGGCGAGCTGCTCGCGTGGGCGGCCGGGCGCCTGGACCAACCGCTGACGGTGGAGGATCTGGCCCGTCGGGCGAACATGAGCTCGCGCCACCTCGGCCGCCATTTCAGGTCGATGACGGGCACCACCCCGTTGCAATGGCTGCTGACCCAGCGGATCCACCGGGCTCAGGAGCTGCTGGAGACCACGGACGACAGCGTGGAGGTCATCGCGGAGGCCACCGGCATGGGAACCGGCGCTACCCTCCGCCGCCACTTCAACCGCACGATCGGCGTGCCCCCCGACGCCTACCGCCGCACCTTCCATCGGCGCCGCGCCGAGGGCACGGCGGGCAGCCCGGGGTGATCACGAGGAGCGCCACGCACCGGCGCACCTTGCCCGCGAGGCCGCCACCCCGCGGGGCTTGCACGCCGGACGTGGGCCGCCCGGCGTGCGAATCGCGGGCGAGGCCCTACCGGCCACCGCCGGCGACGGACAGTACGACGTCGGCCAACCGCTCGGCGGCGTCGGGGCGGCCGTGTTTGCGGGCCTGCCTGGCCATTTCGGTGCGCCTGTCGGCATTCGTGAGCAGGGGTTCCACGGCGTCGCGCAGGGCCTGGGGGGTGGCTTCGCCGAGTAGGGCCGCGGCGGCGCCGGCGTCGTGCAGGTGGCGGGCGTTGTGCGCCTGTTCGTTGCCTGCGGAGGTGGCCAGCGGGACGAAGACGGCGGCCTTGCCCAGGGCGGTGAGCTCGGCGAGCGTGCCCGCGCCGCTTCGGGAGATCACCACGTCGGCCAGGGCGAGTACATCGGGCAGTTCCGGGCCCACGTAACCGGTCAGCAGGTAGCGAGGGGCGAGGTCGACGGCGAGCGTCGCGGTGTGCTGTCGAAGTTCGGCGAGGTTGGCCGGGCCGCACTGGTGGATGACGTTGGCGTGGGACAGCAGCCACGGCAGGATGTCGCGTACCAGGGTGTTGATCTGCTGCGATCCCTGCGCTCCGCCGGTGACGTAGACGGTGGGGCGGCCCCGGTCGAAGCCTCCCAGACCCAGGGCTTGGAACGCTCTGTCGGGCTGCCCGGCCAGGACCTCGGGCCGAACCGGATTGCCGGTGACCACGGCCGTCGCCCGGGCCGCCTCGGGGAGAAGCGGCAGAGTCGATTCGGAGGACACGGCCACGCGCGTCGCCCGGCGGGCGAGTGACCGGTTGGCCAGGCCCAGTCGGACCGTCTGCTCGTGGACCACCAGGGGGCGACGGCTCAATCGGGTGGCCAGGCCGACCGGGACGGCGACGTAGCCGCCGGTGGCGAGTACGACGTCGGGACGGAAGCCGGAGACGATCCGGCGGGCCTGGAGGACGCCGAGCGGTACGCGGACCATGTCCTTGATGTTGGCCGGGGAGATCATCTTCAGCGGATTGGCGGAGCGGCGGATCTTGCCGGTCGCGACGGAGGCGAATCGGATCCCGGCGCCGGCCGCGACACGCGCTTCAAGGCTGTCGGCCGTCCCGACCCACAGGACATCCAACGTCCCGCCGGTAGCCGCGAGCCTGGCCTGAAGCGCGCGCACGGTGGTGAGCGCCGGGTAGGTGTGGCCGCCGGTCCCACCTCCCGTGACGACGAGGCGCAGAGTCGAACCGGGGCCGCCCAAGGGGCGGTTGACGTCGCTATCCACGAAAGAGCACCAATCTGACTGCACCGGGACTGGGCCCACGTCTGAGGGTGGCGGACCAATCGCGGACGATAGCAGCCGTTCCGCGCGCACTCCCGATCCCCGACGCCGCAAGCACACACCTGCGGAGACTCTTACCGGGCGCGGTCCGGAACGAACAGCGGGCCACGTTGGTGCGTTCGCCGCTGCTGCTGTGAGCAGGTCGGCTCTCGGCGGTCAGGCTTTGAGCGCGCGTACGAGTTCGACCCATGCGGTGCGGGCGATTTCGAGGTGGCCGAGACTTCGGTTTTTGGTGTCGCGTATGCCGGTCTTGGCGGGTAGCGGTGCGACCTCCACACACGCATCGTTGTGTGCCGACCGCTGACTCTTTCGCCACGCGTACGTCTCGACCATGCTCAAAGAACGTCCAATCTCTTCAGGATCATCTGTCGCGACTCTTCCTCGGTTGCGGCGGCGAGTCGAACGTACTCAAGACTGCGGCGGTACCGTTTGATGCTTCGAGCATCCTTGAGCAGTTGTGATCCGCCTTCATACTCCACGTGTGCAACGGTGGAGTCGGCTTCGGGAAGCGTCAGCACGGTGATTGGGCCCAACGACGGGGCGATCAGTGCGTCGAACGGCACGATGCGGAGGCTGACGTTGTCGAGTCGACTGAGTTCCACCAAATGATGCAACTGCGCTTGCAAGGCTACCGGTCCACAGAAACGCTGCCAAAGGGCCGCTTCCGACAGTGTCACAGCCATCTGTGCACTTCCGTTCGTGATGACCTGGCGGCGTTGGAGTCGCACCTCCAGGAGCATCTCGGCGTCGTCGGGATCGGGAACGAATGCCGATCGCATCATCGTCGCTCGCGCATAGCCCTCGCATTGCATCGGACCGGGAACGAGCGTTGACGCGACAGCGATGCTTCGTGCCCGAGACTCCAGGTAGATGAGCTCTTCGTACCTGTCACTCAGCACTTCGTGGTACCTCACCCACCATTGGTCTGGCTCACGCACGATGCCGAGCATCCGCTCCAAGCGCATCCGTGCGACTGGAGTCAGGCGCAGCGGGCCGGCAAGCTCGGCCACATGCCGGGGTTGAACGGGAGTTACGCCTGTTTCCAGCCGGGACACGCTGCTCTTGTTCCAGCCGACATCCGAAGCCACGTCTTCGATCCGTCGTCCGGCCTCAAGACGTAGGCGGCGCAACTCTGCGGCGATGCCATGCGGTGGTTTCCTCATGTCTGCTCCCATGCATCACGACTGCCACGCTTGGAACTCGCGGGCGCACGCACTGGGTTGCGACGCCTTGATGCAACGATATTTGCATGCAAGCCTGCATGTGGGCGATTCGCTACATGTGGTGACCTCACCCCTCTTTGGTCGTACTTCTCCTTGCTCTGACGGGAGGCCATTTCCTGTGGCTGAGACTCCCCAACCAGCTGACGCAGCAGGTGTTTACGCGCACCTTTCCAGGCACCCCGTTGCCTGGATTCGGGATGGCAGATCCGGTTTGTGTGGCATCTGCGTGTCATCGACGGAGCTGCTCGTGGTTGCTCGGACGCTTGGTGGTACGTGCTTCCGGACCCGGCTGCTCGATGTCGAGATCTTGGAGACGGAGGTAGCTGTAGCTGCCTTGTACACGCCGCCGGTCGGCCCTTTTGCCTCAGGCTGATTGAGCCGAGGAGAGGAGCGCCGGTATCAACTGCCGGCCGGGTGGCGATCCACACCGTCGCGCCACTTCCAGACAGCGGCCGGGCTTCTCGATTCCAGCCGTGAGCCCGGCCGCTGTCTCCATCTATCCACCGTGAGGCAGTGATGGAGATTCAAGAATATCCAGCCGAGGGGCGGTTGCCGATCCGTTTCGGCTCGCGTGTCCGGCACGTCGATGAGCACGCCGAGTTGCCCGACGGGACGATCGTTGCGCTTCCCGCAGCCTCGGAGCGCGTCGCCGTCGTGCAGCCGCAGCAGGTGGGGCGGTCGCCGTACCTGTGCCCGATCGGTCATCTGGTCGTTCTCGACCTGGACGCCGAACTCGCGGCGGTGACACGGCAATTGCGGCGCGTCGATGAGTTCGGGTGCGCTGTCGGTCGCCCGCTCTCGGTACCCATCGCGCCCGGCGGCGAGTCCATGTGGGAGGCGGTGTGACCAGGCGCTACGCATGGCGGGAACTGCCCTATCAGGTCACCGAATTCGTGGAGAAGGCCGTCGGCCCCGTCCACGCCGTCGAACCCGTCACCGGACCCCATACCAGTTCCTTCGCCGCGACCGTCACCACCCCCACCGGCCTCGTTTTCGTCAAAGCCGCCGAAGAGGCCACCGCCCCCTTGTCCGCCCGGGCCCAGACCAGCGAGATCGCGGCCAGTGCCGTCACCGGCATCCTGTCTCCGCGCCTGTTGCACCACGGGGCGGTCGACGGGTGGCGGGTCCTCGTCTTCGAGCACGTCGAGGGCCGCCCCGTACGGCTGTGTCTCCGCTCGCCCGACATGGCCCAGGTGGTCGGGATCGTGGACCGCATCGGGCGCATCCAACCCGGCCGCAGTGCCGGGCTGCCCACGCTCGTCGGCCGACTGCGGGAACACCTCCCGGCCGCCCGGACCGGCCCGCTGTGCGGCAACCGCCTCCTGCACACGGACCTGACCTCGGCCAACATGATCATCCGATCCGACGGCCGGCTTTCCGTCGTGGACTGGGGCCAGGTGGCGCTGGGCCCACGGTGGGCGGAGATCGGTCACCTGGGCGCGGCGCTCCACCACGAGGGTCACAACCTCGGCGAGATCCGTCGCTGGATGTGGCGATTCCCCGACTGGCGTCGTACACCCCTCACCGCCCGCCGAGCGCTCGCCGAGGCGATGATCGGCCACACCGACGGCCGCGCCACCTGGTGGATCAGCCTGGTCGACCCACCCATCGCGGGTTGATCCATCAGCACCCCAGCGAGCGGAGACCGCCATCGAGCGTCCTCCGCTCGCTCGGGGCCGGCAATCCCCAACCTTCATGCACACCCTGTGGATAGTTCCGTCGACGTCTCCTCTTCGACGGCCTCGACGGCTTCGAGCCCCTGACGCAAAGCCCCGCGGCCCTGCACACGAATGCGACTTCGAAATCCGCCGTCACACTTTTTTCGACCCGTCCGTCAGGGAAGCAGGAGCCCACCAAGGGCCCCGACGAAGAGACCGGGAACCGAAACGAAGACCCGGTCCGAACAGCGGGAGCAAGCCATGACGAAGTCGATCCTGGTCACCGGCGGTACCGGCACGCTGGGCAGTCTGGTCGTCCCGATGCTGCGCGACGCGGGCCACACCGTCCGGGTACTCAGCCGCACCGGCGGCGCCGCCCAGGAAAGCGTCGAGTACGTGACCGCCGACCTGCTCAAGAACGAGGGTGTCGAAGCCGCCGTCGCCGGGGTGGACACCGTCCTGCACCTGGCGGGCGGCCCCAAGGGCGACGACGAGGCCACCCGCAACCTGGTCCGGGCCGCGAAGGACGCCGACGTACGGCACCTGGTCTACATCTCGGTGATCGGCGCCGATCGCGTTCCGCTGGGCTACTTCAAGGCCAAGCTGGGCGCCGAGCAGGCGGTGGCCGAGTCGGGCCTGCCGTGGACCACGCTGCGCGCCGCCCAGTTCCACCAGCTGATGCTGACCGTGATGGGCAAGATGACGAAGCTGCCCGTCGTCCCGGTCCCGGGCGGGATCCGCCTCCAGCCGGTGGACGTGCGCGACGTGGCCCAGCGCATGGTCGAGTTGACCCTCGGCGAGCCGGCCGGCCTGGTGCCGGACCTGGCGGGGCCGAAGGTCTACACGATGGGCGAGGCGATCGGCAGCTACCTCACGGCCAACGGCAAGCACCGCCCCAAGCTGCCGGTCCGCTTCCCGGGAAAGGCCGGCCGCGCCTACCGCGCCGGCGAGAACCTGACCCTGGAAGGCGCCACCGTCGGCACCCGCACCTGGGAGGCCGCCCTCACCGAACTCGTGAGCTGACGCTCCGCTGCCTCCCCGCACCGCAGTCCCGGTACGGGGAAGCCCGGACGACGCCACCCGAGTCACGCCCCCAGCCGCCGCCCCGAACCGATGCGTGCGGTGCGCCGTACGCCGCGCACCGCCCGCAGGCGCGAGCCGCCAACCGGAAGCCGCAGCCTCGCCCCTCAGTTCACCTGCCGCCCACCCTCGCCCCAATACCGCGCCCGCAGCGTCTTCTTGTCCGGCTTGCCCAGCGGTGACAGCGGGATCGTGTCTGCGAAGTCGATCGACTTGGGCGCCTGTACCGCGCCCTTGCGCTCCTTCACCAGCGCGATCAGCTCCGCCGGATCCACCTCGTGGCCGGGCCGCAGGACCACGACCGCCTTGACCGCCTCGCCCCACTTGTCGTCCGGCACCCCGACCACCGCGACCGCGGCCACCGCCGGATGGGCCGAGATCACGTCCTCCACCTCACGGGGGAAGACGTTGAAGCCGCCGGTGATGATCATGTCCTTCTTGCGGTCCACGATCGTCAGGAATCCGTCCGGGTCCGCCCGGGCGATGTCGCCGGTGTGCAACCACCCGCCACGCAGCGCCTCTTCGGTCTGCTCGGGCTTGTTGAGGTAGCCGGCCATCACCAACGGGCCGCGTACGCAGATCTCGCCCGGCTCGCCCTGGGGCACCTCGTTCAGGTCCTCGTCGAGCAGCTTCACCGTCAGGAACGGCACCGGCCGACCGCACGAGGCAAGCCGCGCCGGGTTGTTCGGGTCGTGCTCGTCCCGGCGCATGACCGTGATCGTCATCGGGCACTCGGCCTGGCCGTAGTACTGGAAGAAGATCGGCCCCAGCCGCTCGATGCCCTCCTTCAACCGCGCCGGCGACATCGCGGAGGCACCGTAGAACACGGTCTCCAGGCTGGACAGGTCGTACTTGTCCAAGTCGGGGTGATCCAGGAGCACGTACAACATCGTCGGCACCAGCATCGTCGCGGTGATCCGATACTTCTCGATCGCCGCGAGCACCTGCTTCGGATCGAAGTGCGGCAGCACCACGATCGAACCGCCGCGCAGCAGCGTCGGAATGAACGCCGACATGCCCGCGTGCGACAGCGGCGTCGCCACCAAAAAGCGCACCTCGTCCGGCCAGTCCCACTCGGCGAGTTGCACGGTCGGCAGGGTCACCCCGGAACGGTAGGTGGACATCACGCCCTTGGGCCGACCGGTGGTGCCGCCGGTGTACGCGTAACCCGAGACGTCCTCGGCGCTCACTTCCGGCGGCGTGAGCACTCCCGGCTCGAACTTCGCGGCCAGCGCGAGCAGATCGGTGCCCAGGTCACTCGAATCCGGCCCGAACGCCAGCAGCTTCAGGTGCGGCAACCGCTCCTTGAGCGCCGCGGCCCGCTCGCCGTACGGCCCCGGGTCGTAGATCAGCGCCTCGACGCCGGCGTCGGCCAGTACGTACGCGTGATCCTCCAGCGAGCCCATCGGGTGCAGCGGCGTCGCGCGGCAGCCGGTCAGCATGTTGCAGCCGGTCGCGAAAAGCACCTCGGGTCGGTTCGCGGACAGCACCGAGACCATGGTGCCCTTGACCACACCCAGCGACGCGTACGCCTGCTGGTATCGGCTGATCTCGTCGCGCACCTGACGTGCCGTCAAGACGCGGTCGCCGATGTACATCGCGGGTTTGTCGGCGTGCCTGGTCAGTGCGTGCAGGAGCAGATCGGGGACGAATACCGGGCGGTGCAGCGCGGCAGGCAGGTCGTACGACATCTGCGGCTTCCCCTCGAAGACGGCGGATGGTGGTGGACCGTGGCGCATGCCGGAGGCACCGCCATACGAGAACATGTTTTCGCCATCCATTGACCTCGTCAAGGAACCTTACCTATCGTTCGGCCGGTGGCCGACCTCGTTCCCAGGCCGAGAGGATGACCGTGTCGACACAGACCGTCAGTACTATCCAGTTCCCTTACAAGCGCACACTCGGACCGGTCATGGGCCGCTTCTTCTCGGAGCTGACCGCCCGTCGGATCGTCGGGATCCGGTCCGGTGAGCGGGTGATCGTGCCGCCCATGGAGTACGACCCGGAGACCGGGAACGAGCTCGCGCACGACTTCGTCGAGGTGGGTCCGACCGGCACCGTCCGGTCCTGGACGTGGGTCGCCGAGCCGATCGAATCGCACCCGCTGGACCGGCCGTTCGCGTTCGTCCTGGTGCGCCTGGACGGAGCCGACACCGACCTCGTGCACGTGCTCGACGCGGGCAGTGAGGACGCGGTGCACACCGGCATGCGGGTCGCCCCGCGCTGGCGCGAGGAGCCGGTCGGTCGGATCGACGACATCGTCTGCTTCGTCCCCGGCGAGCACGCCGAGAGCCCCGAGGGCGAGCCCGGCGAGGCGCAGGACGTGACGACGATGGAGTACTTCTCCAAGATCACCTACACCGACGTGCTCTCGCCCACGCTGGTTCGCTACGCGAACAACCTGCGTGCCGGCCGGCTGACCGGGCAGCGCTGCCCGCAGTGCAACCGGGTCTTCCTGGGACGGGGTTACTGCTCGGTGGACGCCATCCTGCTCGGACCCGAGCTGGACGAGGTGTTGCCCGACCGCGGTGTGGTCTCCAACTACACGATCATCACGCCCACTCCGTATCCCGGGCAGAAGGAGACCGAGCCGTTCGCGCGTGCCTCCGTCGTGCTCGAAGGCGACGAGATGGTGATCGCGCAGCAGCAGATCCTGGACATCCCGGTGTCCGAGATCCGGGTCGGCATGCGGGTCCAGGCGGAGTGGATGCCCGACGCCGAGCGGGACGCGGCGGAGATCACCAGCAAGGGCTGGGGCACGGTCGCGGGCTTCATCAAGGGCTGGCGGCACACCGGTGAGCCGGACGAGCCCGCCGAGCAGTACATGAACCGGGTGTTCTGATGACGGCGCGTCAAAACGCGGGCGAGACAAGGGAGACGGCAGTGCGGCAGGACAGCGACATCGCGATCGTCGCGACCGCGCAGCTCCCGGCGGTGCGCCGGCAGGAGCTCACCGAGACCGAGATGTTGCTGATGGTCGTCGACGAGGCCCTGGACAAGGTCGGGCTGAAGCGCTCCGACATCGGGTTCAGTTGCCAGGGGTCGTGCGACTACATCTCCGGCGGCACATTCTCGTTCGTGCCCAACCTGGACGCGATGGGCGCGTGGCCGCCGATCCACGAGTCGCACGTCGAGATGGACGGCGCGTGGGCGATGTACGAGGCGTGGGTGCGCCTCAAGCACGGCGACATCGACATCGCGGTCGCGATGGGCTCGGGCAAGTCCTCCACCGGAGACCCGGCCGCGATGTACCCGCTCGAACTCGACCCGTACTACCTCGCGCCGCTCGGTCTGGATCCGGTCTCGCTCGCCGCGCTCCAGGCCCGGCAGTTGATCGAGTCCGGCAAGACCACCGAACGCGAACTCGCCGAGATCGCCGCGCGCTCGCGCCGCGACGCGGTCGGCAACCCCAACCAGCAGCTGCGGGGCGCCGAGCAGGACGTGGACAAGCTGCTCGCCGAGGGCTACCTGCGCAATCCGCTGCGCAAGAGCGACGTGCCGCCGATCTCGGACGGTGCGTGCGCGGTCGTGCTCGTACGCGGCCCGCGTGCCGCCGAACTGACCGAGCGCCCGGCCTGGATCACCGGCCTCGACCACCGCAGCGAGGTGCACAACCCGGCCCTGCGCGACCTGACCGACTCCGCCTCGACCCGGATCGCCGGGCAGCGGGCGGGCGGTGTGGCGGGGGTCGAGGTGGCCGAGCTGATGGCGCCGTTCACCGCGCAGGAGGTGATCCTGCGGCAGTCGCTGGGCCTGGCCGAGGACGTGGTGATCAACCCGTCCGGCGGCGCGCTCACCGGCAACCCGCTGATGGCCACCGGTCTGGTGCGGATCGCCGCCGCGGCCGATCGGATCCTGATCGACGGGCGCTCGCGCACGCTCGGGCACGCCACGTCGGGCCCGGCACTCCAGCAGAACCTCGTCTGTGTCCTGGAAGGTGACAACCGATGACCCATGAGCGCGTTGCCGTCGTCGGCATCGGCCAGACCAAGCACAAGAAGCGGCGCGACGACCTGTCGATCGCGGGCCTGGTCCGCGAGGCCGCCCAACGCGCGTTGGACGACGCGCGGATGACCTGGAGCGACATCGACGCGGTGGTGATCGGGAAGGCGCCCGACATCTTCGAGGGCGTGATGAAGCCCGAGCTCTACCTCTCGGACGCACTCGGCGGAGCCGGCAAGCCGGTGTTCCGGGTGCACACCGCGGGCAGCGTCGGGGGGTCCACGGCGATCGTCGCCTCACACCTGATCAGCAGCCGGGTGCACAAGCGGGTGTTGGCCGTCGCGTGGGAGAAGCAGTCCGAGGGCAACGCGCAGTTCGGGCTCGGCGGCGGCAAGTCCGGGTCGATCGGCGCGGGTGGCGCGTTCGCGCCGTGGATTCGGGCGTACATCCAAAAGTCCGGCGCGCCCGAGCACATCGGCTGGCAGGTGGCGGTCAAGGACCGGCAGAACGCGCTGCGCAACCAGTACGCGCACCTCCAGCTCAAGGACATCTCGATCGACAAGGTCCGCGAGTCGCCGATGATGTGGGACCCGCTGCACTTCCTGGAGTCGTGCCCGTCCTCGGACGGTGCCGGCGCGATCGTGCTGACCGACGAGGCCGGCGGCGACGCGGCGGCGGCCGACGGCCGGGCCCCGGCCTGGATCCTGGGCACGTCGATGCGCTCCGAGCCCTCGTCCTTCAACGGCCGCGACCCGATCCGCCCGCAGGCCGGCATCGACTGCGCGTGGGACGTGTACAAGCAGGCCGGGATTACCGATCCGCGGCGGCAGATCGACGTGGCCGAGTTGTACGTGCCGTTCTCCTGGTACGAGCCGATGTGGCTGGAGGGCCACGACATCGCGCCCGTGAACGAGGGCTGGAAGATGGTCGACCGCGGCGAGACCGCGTTCGACGGCGACTTCCCGGTGAACCCATCGGGCGGCGTGTTGTCCTCCAACCCGATCGGCGCCTCCGGCATGCTGCGCTTCCTGGAGGCGGCGCTCCAGGTCCGGGGCGCGGCCGGGGAGCACCAGGTGGACGGTGCGAAGGTCGCGCTGGCGCAGGCGTACGGTGCTGCGGCGCAGTACTTCGCGATGTGGGCCGTGGGCGCGGACAAGCCGTAGCCGCCGATGGCTGACCGTAGCCGCTCGTAGTCGCTCGGTTCCGCGCTCGACAAAATGGTAAGGCTCCTTGACCTTGATTTGGTCAAGGAGCCTTCCTATTCTGGGGCCTTCACCCGGTGACCGGAGGTTCTGGCGATGAAGCCCCCCATCTGCGTGAAGCTCGGGATCGACTTCCCGATCTTCGCGTTCTCCCACTGCCGCGACGTGGTCGCGGCGGTCAGCCGAGCCGGCGGCTTCGGCGTGCTCGGTGCGCTCGCGTTCGATCCCGAGCAGCTGGAGGTCGAGCTGGCCTGGCTCGACGAGCACACCGACGGCAAGCCGTACGGCGTCGACCTGGCGATCCCGATGGCGTACATCGGCAAGGGCGGTGGCGAGGCCGCGCTGCCGAGCAACCTGGAGAAGCTGATCCCGGAGCAGCACTGGAAGTTCGTCGACGACCTCTTGGACAGCCACGGGATTCCGCCGCTGCCCGCCGAGCTGGCGGACAAGCCGGTCAAGGCAGCCGGGCTGAATGTGGACCTGGAGTCGCGCGCGCAGATCCAGGTCTCGCTCAAGCACCCGCTGGTCAAGATGTTCGTCAACGCGCTCGGCCCGCCGCCGGCCGACATCATCGACGCGTGCCACGCGGCGGGCGTCCTGGTGGGTGCGCTGTGCGGCAGCCCGCGGCATGCGCAGAAGCAGGTCGAGGCGGGCGTGGACGTGGTGGTCGCGCAGGGCACCGAGGCCGGTGGGCACTGCGGCGAGATCTCCACGATGGTGCTCATTCCGCAGGTCGTGGACACGGTGGGGCCGGACGTCCCGGTACTCGCGGCCGGCGGCATCGGCAGCGGTCGGCAGATGGCCGCCGCGCTGGCGCTCGGCGCGCAGGGCGTGTGGACGGGCAGTCTGTGGCTGACCGTGGCCGAGGGGGACACCCACGAGGTGGCGGTGCAGAACCTGCTGGAGGCCAAGTCCACCGACACCGTGCGCTCGCGGGCGATGACCGGCAAGCCGGCTCGCCAGCTCAAGAGCGCGTGGACCGACGCGTGGGAGGACCCGGCCAACCCCGATCCGCTGCCGATGCCGCTCCAGGGCATCATCTTCAACGCGGCGTCCCGGCGCTTCACCCGGACCAAGAACAAGGAGCTCAACGGCTGGCCGGTGGGCCAGGTCGTGGGCATGCTCGACAAGGTCCGGCCGACCCAGGAGGTCGTCCTTTCTCTGGTCGAGGAGTGGATCGAGACCACGGAGCGGCTGAGCGCGTTCCTGGCTGAGGACTGAGCCCACCGGCCCGCATCCGGCCGAGACCCGCCGGGCCGGGCACGCGGGAGGACTCGCGCGCCCGGCCCGGCGATCGGCGGGTCACGGGAGGAGTGACACCGGCCCACGCCTATGAATATCGCGAACTGTCTCGGTATTTCCGCAACTTGTGCGTATTCGGTATGTAGGCGACGAATGCCCGGTAATATTCGACGGCCTTTGCCGGCGGGCGGCGCTGCCCGCGGGCGGCCCTACGGGGCGACCGAATCCCACCCCGTGAAGCCCGACGGGTCGTGTCGGCCGAACGTGCCGTGTTCGAAGATGCCCACGCCTTCGGCGAGCACCGCGCCGTCGGGTCCGGTGAGGCGGGCGGTCGCGACGTGGTCGATCACGCTGAACGGGATGCGCTTGGCCACCTCGGGGTCCTTCTGCTCGTACACCGCGCCGTCGAGGTAGTCCTCGCCCTTCCACTGGCCGTGGCCCCAGTCCGGGTCGCCGCCGTAGCCCGCGCCCACGTTGAGCGCGATGTACCCGTGGTTGTCCAGGTGCAGCGTGAGCGCGTTGCGTTTGCGGTCGGTCAGGTGGATCGCGGCGCCCTCGGGCAGCCGGGTGCCGGACGTGTAGCGCACGTCGAACTCGGGCCAGCCGAGTTGCTCGGGCGCCTTTCCGGTGTCGATCGGGAAGATCCGGATCGCCTCGGTCAGGAAGCGGTGCCCCTCGGCCGACTCCTGGGCGATGATCATCAGCGCCTGGTCGCCGAGGTGGATGGGGATCCAGTTCCACCAGAACCCGGCGGTCTGCGCGGGACGCCCGGCCGGCGGCGCCTCGCCCGACGGGCGGATGCCCCACGAGCGGTCGCGCGAGCCGGACCAGGTCTGCGGCGTGACCGTGATTTCCTCGCCGTCCAGCGTCACCGTGCCGGTCCAGTCGCCGATCTGCACGAAGCGCGACGCGTCCAGGAGCGGCTTGAAATCGCTGCGCTGCACGTGTCGAGGTTCCGGCAACGGCGCGAACGGCGATGTGAAGGTGAGGTCGATCGAGATGCCCTGATCCGGCGCGTCGCACACCACGCGCACACTGGCCAGCGGCTCCAACACCTCGATTCGGTACGGCCCGACCTCCTGCTTGAGCCGATCCGGGCCGAGCGCGCCCGACATCCGCACCGCGTGCTGGCGGCCGTCCTTGCGGATCACCACGTACGCGTCGATCACACCCAGGTTCGGGTAGACGCCGAGGCCGGTCGCGATCTGGATGCCACCCGAGCGGTCGTAGGCGTGCATGATGCAGCGGTCGTAGAAGTTCCGGTCGGTCGAGCCGACTTCGCTGTGGAACAGCGGGACCTGGTGGACCGGGTATTCGTCCAGGGGCACGGGGATCGGCATCGGGTTCCTCCTGACCACGCGCCGACGGTGCGCCGACGCGTTGGCGCTGGTTGAGACGTCGTGCGGAGTCTGCGTCAAATCATTGACGCAATCAAGCGTCTCCGGGCGGGGTGGCGGAGTCCGTCGCTACGAGCCGATCGGTTCGCCGCGCCGTCCATGCGGCCCAATGCGCCACCCGGTTGGACGTCCCGACATCCGTGCGGTTGCCGCACTCCGTGAGAGGCGTGTTACTGAAAGTGTCCATGTGAAGGGATGTACCGCCAGGCCGCGCCGTTTCCCATCAACGGGGGGAGCGGGGGTCGTGACGGGAGTCCGCGACGCGTCGGGAGAGATCATGAGCCACCAGCAAGACCTCGTCATCTGCCGCGAACTCGGCGACCGCAACGGCGAGGGTCGGGCGTTGAACAACCTCGGTACCGCGCTTCAGCAGGTGCGGCGCTTCGACGAGGCGATCGATGCCCACCAACAGGACCTCGCCCTGTGCCGCGAGCAGGGCGACCAGCACGGCGAGGGTCAGGCGTTGGGCAATGTCGGCACAGCGCTTCAGCAGGTGCGGCGCTTCGACGAGGCGATCGACGCCCACCGCCAGGCCTCCGTCCTGTTCGCGGAACTCGACGATCGCCACCGTGAGGGTCAGGTCCTCAACAACCTCGGTACCGCGCTCCAGGAGGTGCGCCGGTACGAGGAGGCGATCGATGCCCATCGCCAGGCCGCCGTCCTGTTCGCGGATCTCGACGACCACCACCGCGAGGCGCAGGCTCTGAACAACTTCGGCATCGCCCTCCAGGAGATGCGCCGATTCATCGAGGCGATCGAGGTCCACCGGCAGGCCGCCGCCCTGTTCGCGGATCTCGACGACCACCACCGCGAGGGGCAGGCTCTGAACAACTTCGGCATCGCCCTTCGGGAGATGCGCCGGTTCGTCGAGGCGATCGAGGTCCACCGGCAGGCCGCCGCGCTGTTCACCGAACTCGACGACCACCACCGTCAGGGCCAGGCCCTGGACTACCTCGGGTCCGCACTCCACCAGGTGCGCAAGTTCGAGGAAGCCGCCGCCGCGCACGAGCAGGCCGCGGCCCTGTTCGCCAAGTTCGGTGACCAGCACCGCGAGGGCCAGGCCCTCAACAGCCTCGGAGCCGCACTCCAGCAGTTGCGCAGGTTCGAGGAGGCCGCCAACGCGCACGAACACGCCGCGACCCTGTTCGCCGAACTCGGCGACCACGACCGCGAAGACCAGGCCCGCGTCAACCTGGGTGCCGCCCGAAAGCGGGCACGCGGAGACGAGGAACGCCGCCCGGGCCTGCGTAAGAGGCTCGCAGCCAGACGCCGCGAGCGCCGCGAGCGCCCGTTCGATGCAATCACCGCCCTGGGCCCGGTACTGGAACCAACGCAGTAGCGGAGCGGAGGGCGCGACGCGGGCGGCACGTCACCGCGTTGCGCGCACAACCCGGCAGGCGCGTAGCCGGTTGCCCGTCCGCTCCGCGCCCGTTTTGGGCCCGCCTGGTTCGCCGGGGCCGCCTTCACCGGGCTGCCCCGGCGGCGTTCCGGGTGTGAGGGTGCCCGTCCGCTCCGCGGCCGGGTCGGGTTGGTCTGCCTCGTGGCGGGTTGCCTGTGTGCTTCCGAGGCGTGTTGCCTGACCGGCCCGCGGCCACAGCGGGCCGGTTGCTGCGCGCCGGGGTGCTCGTGCGCCATGCGCCCGCCTTTGCCTGCGCCGGGGTGTGGCCGGCGCGGGTCGGGAGCGGTGTGGTCCCGATCCGCCGGTGCGGGCCGCCCCGGGCGCGGGGCGCGGGCCCACTCGGTTGGTGCGGGTCTCCCTGGGCGCGCTCCCCGCACCGGGGTGTGGGTCGACCTGGTTGATGGGGCCGCGCAGCGGACGGGCATCCCGTCGCGGAGCGCATGGTCGGACGTGCAACCGGCTGCCCCCGTGCCGGATTGCTCGCGCAACGCGGCGACGTGCCGACCGCGCCACGCGCTCCGCAGGCCCGGGGCGGGATTTCGGAATTGTTGATTCCGGATCAGCGGTCCGAGTGGAAGTAATCGCGGGGGCCGTTTTCCGTTTTGCGGCGGTGGGACGTGCGCGTGGCGATCAGGTTGCCGGTCGGGGTCGAGCCGAGCCGGTTGTCCTCCAGGCGGGCCAACCGGGCGGTGAGTTCGTCCTCTTCCTTGATCTCGTCGGCGGACGGCGACAGTGCGACGATGAACAGCGTGATCACCGTGAAAAGGCTGATACCGGTGATCAACGGCGCGAGGAATTGGGATGCCTCCACGCCGTGCACCATCCCGTGTCGGCCCTCGGTGCGCACACTCATTGCGGACATTCCTGTGTAGTGCATTCCGCTGACCGCCAGGCCCATGATCAACGCGGCACCCGCGGTCGCCGCGAATCCGCTCACGTTGAGTGCGGCCCACAGTGCCGCGGTGGCCGCGACCACCGCGATCAGGATCGACAGGCCGACTCGGAACGAGTCGTATTCGACCGAGCCGTCCAGGCTCATCGCGGCCATGCCCATGTAGTGCATGATCGCCACGCCGCTGCCGGTGATGACTCCGCCGAGTACCAGCCCCACCGTGCCCGCGTTGTGTCGACCGGCGACTGCCATGCCGATGCCGACCACCACCACCGCGAGCACCAGCGAGGTCATCGTCTTGGCCACGTCGTATCGAATCGGGGACTCGCGCACCGAGAATCCGAGCATGCCGATGAAATGCATGACCCAGATTCCGGTACCACCGATCGAGGCCGCCCCTAAAACCAACCAGCGTGCTCGCACCCAACCGCGTACCGCGCGCGCCCGTGTCGTACAGAGCAGCCCGAGAGCCGATCCGACGCACGACATGAGGTAGGCGATGCCCGGCGTGACGGCTCCATACGCGAAATGATCTACGTGTCCCATGCCGGCAAACCGCCCCGTTAGCTCGGGCCCCTTGGGAAGCGGGGAAACCTTATCGTCGAATCGCCGATGATAGGGCAGCCCCGCCGGTACCTCTCCGGCGGGTTTCCGAATTCGGAAAGTCGATCAAGATCATCAGCGCCCGTATGCGGAGCTGGAATTCGGATAAAGATCCCGATAGGCCGGGACTTCACCGCCGGCCTTCGCGGCCAGTACGCCATGCAGTACCGCCCGGGCGAATACGTCCGCCGCCGCCGCGTGGATCAGAGTCAGCGCGGCGGCCTCCGCGTTCACCCCGTAGGGCGTGGCGGGATCGGGTGTGGGCAGCGGTACCCGGGCCGTGGACACGGCGAAGATGGTGTCGCCGTCGTAGAGCGTGTGCACCGGCCGGATCGCCCGGGCCAGCCCGTCGTGCGCGACGCCGGCGACCTTTTGCGCCTGTGACCTGGTCAGCACCGCGTCGGTGGCCACGATCCCGATCGTGGTGTTGAGCGTGGGTGGCATTTGGGCCGCGGCCGCGGCACGGGTCAATGCGGCGGCGTGCTCGGCGTGTTCGGGCGCGGTCAGCGGGAACTCGGCGGGCAGCCCGAGGCCGGCGGCGTACGGCAATCCGCCGATCGGGTCCACCGCCGACCCGGCCGCGTTGACCACCGCGAGCGCCGCGACGGTGACCCCGCCGGGCAGCACCACGCTCGCCGTACCCACCCCGCCGCGCAGCCCGCCGACCATCGCACCGGTGCCCGCGCCCACGCTGCCCAACGGCACCGCCGCGTGCTCCGGCTCGGCGTCGGCCGCCGCGATCGCCGCCCGGCCCAGCGCCGCGTCGGGTCGACGCGCCCAGTCGCCGCCGCGTCCGAGGTCGAACAACGACGCGGCCGGCACCACCGGCACCACCTGATGCGGCTCCGTGCCCACCGGGAACCCCCGACCCCGTTCGGCCAGCCACGCCACCACGCCGCTCGCGGCGTCCAGGCCGAACGCGCTGCCCCCGCTGAGCACGATCGCCTCGATCCGGGGCACCAGGTTGCGCGGGTCGAGCGCGTCCAACTCGCGGGTGCCCGGCGCGCCGCCGCGCACGTCCACGCCGGCCACGAAGCCGCCGACCGGGCCGAGTAGCACCGTGGTTCCGGTCATCGCGCCGGCGTCGGTGTAGGCGGCGTGCCCGACTCGCAGGCCGGCCACGTCGGTGATCGCGTTGCGCGGCCCGACCTTGTACTCCTCGACATCGAACATGTGCCCTCCCGAGAGTGGTGGAACGTGTTGCGGTGGTCCTGTTCCCATGCTGCTCCATGAGACATGTCTCATGATTTGAGATTCTCGTTGTGGGGCGCGGCGGCGGATCGCTGGGGCGAGCGCCGGGTGATGGCGGTGGGTCTGGCGCTGGCCGGCGGCGCGATCGCGATGGCCCTGGCCGGCAACGGCGCGGTGTGGCTGGGTGGTTGGCTCGCGGCCGGCGGGCGGGTCGTGCTGGGCTGGTTCGCGCCCGAGCAGCGCGGCTTGGCGATGGGCATGCGGCAGATGGCGCAGCCGCTGGGCATGGTGGCCGGCGCCCTGGTGTTGCCGCCGATCGGCACCCACGTAGGCTTCCGGGCCGCGCTGGTCTTCCCGGCCGTGCTGTGTGTGGTGGGCGCGGTGCTCGTCCGCGATCCGGCCCGCCCCGCGGCGGCGGCCGGCGCGGCCCGACCCGCCTCTCCGTACGACTCGCCCGTCCTGTACCGGATACACACGGCCGGCGCGCTGCTGGTGGTGTCCCAGTTCGTCGTGGTGTCCTTCGCCGCGGACCATCTGGTGTCCGAACACGGGTGGACCGCGACCGCGGCCGGCCGGCTGCTCGCGGCGGGAACCCGGATCGCGGTCGGCCGCTGGTCGGATCTGGTCGGCTCCCGGCTGCGGCCGATGCGCACCCTGTGCGTGGTCAACGCCGTGGTGGTCGGCGCGCTCGCGCTGAGCTCGGCGATCGGCGGCCCGGTGGCGATCGCCTTTCTGCTGCTCGCCTCGGTGGCCACGGTGAGCTGGAACGCACTGGCGTTCACCGCGGTGGCCGAACTCGCGGGCAGTGCGTGGGCGGGACGGGTGATGGGCATCCAGAACACCGGCCAGAACCTGACCGCCGCCGCCGGGCCACCGCTGTTCGGAGTGATCATCGGCGGCTCGGGCGGCTACGTCACCGCGTACACGATCTGCGCGGTGATCCCGGTCCTGGCCGGGTTCCTGACGCCGGGTCAGGACTCCCGGTCGGTGTACGCGATCATGCCGAGCATCAACACGTCGATGCCGAACGCGAAGCGTTCGTCGCCGTCGCCGGAGGTGAGCGCGTCGCCGAGCGAGGTCAAGGTCGGGAAGCGGGCGGCGGGCAGGGAAGCGAAGTAGTCGTGCACGCGGGTGTAGTACGCCCCCCGCTCTTCGTCGGTCGCCCCGTGCATGGTGTTCTGGTCGCCCATTTCCAGGCCGGACGTCACCGTGTACATGGACAGCAGATCGGCCGCGAACGCGCTGACCTTCGCGGACAGTCCGCCCGCGCGCAGGATCGACAGCAGCCGTTCCGTGGAGTCCAGCGAGTTCGGCCCGATCGGCACCGCACCGATCAGCGCCCGGCCGAGATCGCGGTGTGAGGCGTAGACGTCGCGGATCGCGAACATCGCCTCGCGCAGTTGTTCGCGCCAGCGATCCGGATCCGCGGTCGGGATCAGCACTTCCCCGTTGACCCGGTCCACCACCAGTTCCACGAGCTCTTCCTTGCTCGCGACGTACGCGTACAACGAGGCCGCTCCGGTGTCGAAGCGCTGGGCGACCCGGCGCATGCTCAGCGCGTCCAGACCCTCCGCGTCGATGATCTCCAGCGCGGCGGTGACGATCGCCTCCTGGCTCAGCGCCGGCTTGCGCGGCGACCGACTCCTGGGCGACGTGCGCCACGGCGGCACGGGTACTTCGGGAACCTCGGACATGGCGCCACCTCCTCGACCAACCCCTCGCCGATCACCCGGCCACGAACACTGTACTTGACGCGAACGCTGTTCGTAGCTAAAACGGTGTTCGTTGAGTTAACATCGTTCGAAGAGCGAACAGTGTTCGCGGACGCTGGCGGCAGGGTTCGACGACAGCGACAGGCAGTGTTCGAGCAACAGGGGGAGACGATGGAAACCGACATCACCAAGGCGGTATCGACCGGGGCGGAGCCGGGGGAGCGCAGTCCGTCCTATCCACTCCGGTGGATCGGCCTCGCGGTGGTCATGGGCGCCGACATCATGGACCTGCTCGACGCGACCATCGTCAACGTTGCAGGCCCCGGCATTCGGGACGCCCTCGACGGCACCTCGACCAACCTTCAGTGGTTCTCGGCCGCGTACACGCTGGCGTTCGCGATGTTCCTGATCACCGGCGCCCGGCTGGGTGACATCCTCGGTCGGCGTCGGATGTTCCTCGGCGGGGTGCTCGCCTTCACCCTCACCTCGGCGCTGTGCGGCCTCGCGCAATCGCCGGAGATGCTGATCGGCGCCCGCGGCCTGCAGGGCCTGACCGCCGCGATGATGGTTCCGCAGGCGTTCGGGCTGATCCGGGAGATGTTCGACGAGCGCGAGGTCGGCGCGGCGTTCGCGGTGTTCGGTCCGGCGATGGGCCTGGCCGCGGTGCTCGGTCCGATCCTGGGCGGGGTGGTGATGGACGCCGACGTGTTCGGCATGGGCTGGCGCGCGGTGTTCCTGGTGAACGTGCCGTTGGGACTGTTCGCCTTCTTCGCCGGCGCCGCCGTGGTGCCGCGACCCACCGCGGCAACGGCCGGTGCGCGCCGGCCTGGCCTGGACGTCGTCGGCATGATCCTGGTCACCGCCGCGATGGTGCTGCTCGTGTATCCGTTGGTCCAGGGGCGCGAACAGGGCTGGCCCGGCTGGACGTTCGCGTGCATGGCAGGTTCGCTGCCGGTGCTCGCGCTGTTCGCCTGGTACGAGGTGCGCAGCAGCCGCGCGGGGCGCGACGCACTCGTGGAGATCAGCCTGTTCCGCAACCGCGCCTTCACCGGCGCCCTCGCGGTCGGCCTGATGATGTTCGGTTCGATGATCGGTCTGATGCTCGTGCTCGGCATCTACCTCCAGGTCGGCCTGGGCTGGACCGCGACGCACGCGGCGCTGGCGCTGATCCCGTGGTCGCTCGGCTCGACCGTCGGCGCCGGGCTGGGCGGCGCGGTGCTCGCCCCCAAGTACGGCCGCCGGGTACTGCACGCGGGTCTGCTGGTCGGTCTGCTCGGGGTGGTGGGCATCGGCGGCACCATCGCGATGCACGACGGCCCGGTGAACGCCTGGATCCTGCTGCCGGCCACGGCCCTCACCGGCTTCGGCTTCGGCCTGCTGATGGCGCCGTTCTTCGGGATCGCGCTGGCCGGGGTCGACGACCACGAGGTCGGCTCGGCCTCGGGTGTGCTCAACGCGGTCCAGCAGCTCGCGGGCGCGCTGGGGGTGGCGCTGTTCGGCACGCTGTTCTTCGGCCACGTGGAGGACAACGTGGGCGCGGCGCACGGTGCGGACGCGGTGCGCGCGGTGTTCGACGACGCGTTCACGATCGGTCTGACGGCCAGTGCGCTGGCGCTGGCCGCGGCGTGGGGGCTCGCGTTCCTGATGCCGCGCTGGGAGCGTCCGCCGGGCGCGGAGGGCGGCGCGGGCCACTGAGGCACGGATGGTGTCGTACGCGCGTCGGCGCCGGACGGGCTCGGTCGAG